>CAZKJY010000262.1:0-3489 GCA_964553165.1 uncultured Enterobacteriaceae bacterium | reverse complement strand
TAGGCCTGCCGCCAGCGTTCAATCTGAGCCATGATCAAACTCTTCAGTTAAGAGTTTTTGCATCACCAGACTACTAACTTGGTGACGACTATTCTTTAGTGTCCCTTTCTTGCGAAAGAGGACATGACTCAATAGATATAAAACTACTGTCGATATGATTATTTCTGTTGAAACAATCACGCTTGAATCAACGCAGTTGTTTACCTATCAGGTCTACGTTTAATGACGCAAACACATCAGGCAAACACCCACATCTATTACTTGATCTACTTGTTAAAGAGCTTCCCCCAAACGAGGAACGCGCATTATACAGATACGGCCAGAACTAGCAAGGGGTTAAGAAGAAATAAAGACAAATATTTATAGCCAGTTTTGGGGCTCTGTTTTGGACTATTTTTACCCCCTTCTGGGGCCCATTTCAAGCTATCGGCAAACCTTCAGAATTGCTGCTTTTTAAAAAAGCTACGGCAATTACAGAGCAAAACCTGGACATCCTGGATACCGGGGCTTACTGGTCAGGGATTATGCAGCTTCCAGTAGGGTTCCTGACTGCTGTCTCTAACCTCAAAAAGCGTGTCTCTTGAGCCCGCCGGCTGCTCAAGATTAAGGAGTCTGTGCAGATCTTCCTGTACCTGTGGAATTTCCAGATGGGCATCATGGCTGTTAAAAATGCTGACAGCCTCCGAAATCTCTATCGTATCCATGCCGGAAGCGGTAAAAACAGTCTCCCGTGCATTCCCCAGTCGCTGATAGCGATTGACACGGTTGGAAGTCTGCAGTGGCACATCCTTGGCATTGGCATACAGGGTGATGCCATCCGCAAGCCCCCTCAGTACGGGCAGATAATCCCTGGCAAAAATTTCCGTATCAACATCAGGCGCCAATAACACCACCTGGCCAATTTTGCCGGTGTTATTCAACTGGCCACTGTCGCTCAGATATTTCAGGGAATTGAGCAAGCCCCGGTTACCCAGACTATGCGCCAGAATGTGGATTTTTCCAACTGCCTGCTGATCAAGTAAATTCAGCAAAAACTGATTAAGATGGTAGGTTGACCAATCCACATTAACCAGGTCGCTGGCATAGGAAAGCATTGAGCCTGCTGAAGGCCAGCTGTAAAGAATCAGCGGGAACTGCAAATTGACCTCATAAATCAGATCGGCCGTATCCAGCACCGCACTCTCATAGTCGCGATTGTAGCCATGTATATAGAGCACGACAGATCCTGTTTCTGCAGTATCAGAATTGCCTGCCAGTGCTGCCTGGAAAAATTCATCAACGCCTAATAATTCAGTTCTGATCAATTCATCCCAATTGCGAGTGCCATTGTAGGCCTGCCAGCGGGACGGCTCTGCCAGTTGTGAAGCAGCATTCCGTCTCGTGCTCAATGCAATCTCCGTAACACCCTGTAAAAGCTCACCCCGGTCTTCACCGAAAATTAACGGTTGATTTGATTCAGACAGAATATTTCGGTCGGTGACAAAATAGACAGGGACGACAACCTGCGTGGGTAGCTCATCGGATTCCAAACTTGCACATGCGCTCAGTATAAAAAGAACAATGCTCGACAAGCATAATTTTAGCGGCACAGACTTGTTCACGTTTCTACCATCCCGATGATGCTATCTCAGCGTAAACTGCCTGACCGGAGGGACATATTTATGCAGGGCCCGGTACAGCAGCAGCACAAAAACAAGTGAACCGTACAGTACAGCATCAAAATAACTGGAACGAACAATCCACAGCACATGAATCACTGCCAGAATGTTGATCACATAGACAGCCCTGTGCAATCTTTTCCAGTTTCGCTTGAGTTTACGTTGTGCTGCCTGAAAAGATGTCAGGCCCAGAGGAATCAGCAACACGAATGCTGCAAAGCCAACTGTAATATAGGGCCGCTCGACAATTTCCCGGCCAATCTCTGCCCATTGCCACTGCAGCAAAAACATCAGAAAGACCAGCACATGCAGGCAGACATAAAACAGGGCAAACAGCCCGATCATCCGACGGTAATTCCACAGCTTGGGGGCTTTCAGTAAATAGCGAAACGGGGTTATTGCCAGTGCCGCGATCAATATACGAATCGACCACTCTCCAGTAGCCAGCGCCAGTGCCTGAGCCGGATCAGGGCCAAGAATATTTTCACCCTGTAGTGCCAGGTAGACTGCATAAAAATAGTAAAGTGCAGGAGACAGAAAAAGAAGAAATACAACAGGCTTGATTAGTGCAACAGCTTTCAATTTCAAATTCCTTCAATACTTAAAATGACTGACTGAGCACTTTTTTAACGAAGCCTGGAGGTGAAGTAGCCCTTGCCTACAAATCAGAAGTACTGTCTTAAATTCATGCCTTCGTAAAGATGCGCTACCTCTTCAGCATAGCCATTGAACAACTGTGTCGGTATGCGCTCATCAAACAGTCCGGAAGGCAGGCGTCTTTCTGTTGCCTGGGACCAGCGCGGGTGCCGAACATCGGGATTTACATTGGAATAGAAGCCATATTCATTCGACGCATAATCATTCCAGGTAGTAGGCGGCATATCTCTTCTGAAGTTGATACGTACCACTGACTTGATACTCTTGAAACCATATTTCCAGGGCACAACCAGTCGCAGTGGCGCGCCGTTCTGGGTGGGCAGAATATCATCGTAAAGCCCGACTCCCATGATGGTCAGGGGATGCATGGCTTCATCCATGCGTAGGCCTTCCCGATATGGCCATTCCAGCGAGGAAAGACGCTCACGATGTCCCGGCATCTGCTCTGGATCAAACAGTGTCTCAAATTCCACAAACCTTGCATTACCAGTGGGTTCAAATCGGTTAATCAGGTCAGCCAGGGGGAAACCGATCCAGGGGATCACCATGGAAAAGGCCTCCACACAACGCAGCCGGTATACGCGTTCTTCAAAACTGTGCGGTGCCAGAATATCTTCCAGCGTATAGGTACCTGGCCGGTTGACTTCCCCGCTGATCTCGACAGACCAGGGATCAATCCTGAAGCCACTGGAACGTCGTGAAGGATCCGCTTTTCCGGTGCCAAATTCGAAAAAATTATTATAGGTGGTGATGTCATCAAAGGGGGTCAGTCGTTCGCTGGTCGTGTAGGGGCCGGATGCCGGAGCATCAGACCGGTTCATGACCTTTTCCACCAGCCACTGCGGTTTTGAAGCCAAATTCAGATCAGCCGGTGCGCGCGCCATTAGGTCACTCTGTGCCAGAGCTGAGGGTGACATCAGGCCGCTCCCCATAACGCCAGCGCCAATCGCAATATTCGTGGACTGCTTCAGAAAATCCCGTCGGCTTCGATAGACGCTCTCCGGGGTGATTTCGGAAGATGGAATCTGCTTTTTAGTCTTGATTAACACCTGCCACTCCTTGATTTTATTAATGTAATAAAGGACTCAGTAATTAACTCTCAAGTCCATGCCGGCATAAAGATGGGCCACTTCATCCGCATACCCGTTAAACATCTGTGTCGGAATACGGCGAT
>CAZKJY010000261.1:0-3504 GCA_964553165.1 uncultured Enterobacteriaceae bacterium | reverse complement strand
CTCTGCCTGAAGAGAGGCCATCAGTTGGTCTGCCTCCGACTCAGGAAACAGGTGAGGAAAATAGCGCAACTGCCCGCCGGGCAGATTGATTAGGGAAGCATCGCGATCTGGCTCAAGCAGTGGATACTGGCTCATGGGTATATGCGGGGTTCCAGCTCCAGAGTGATGGCAAATTTACTCTGTACGGAGTGAATAATTTCATCCGCCAACTCAAGTAACTGTTGACCGGTACCGCCACGATTGGTCAGTACCAAAGCCTGTTGCTGGTGAACACCGACCGGTCCACGG
The DNA here is from genome assembly GCA_964553165.1 of uncultured Enterobacteriaceae bacterium. Lineage (GTDB taxonomy): Bacteria > Pseudomonadota > Gammaproteobacteria > Pseudomonadales > Pseudohongiellaceae > UBA5109. Next base: position 3,216 of record CAZKJY010000261.1, on the reverse strand, counting down.
GATACTCCTTTCCAGCCCGCCTGATCCACCAGCCAGCCAGCCGCCAGTTTGACGCTGCCATCTGACTGAGGATAGGTCACTAGCTGAGGGTAATTACCTGCCAGTTGCTCGGCCTGCTCAGAAGAAATCACGGGGTTTTTGAAAAAACTGCCAACATTAGGTATATCCATAGGGTCGGGCAATTTACTGCGGCGAATATCACACACGACGCGGGAAACCACTTCTGGTGTCACCTCAGACAGATTTTGCTGCGCAATAGCCTGTTTCAGGGCGGGGTAATCCAGCCTTAATATCGGCTGAGAACTTAGGGCTAACGTCAGTGATGTAATGACATACTGATCGCGAACGGCGTGTTTGAAAACGCTGTCCCGGTAGGCAAACTGGCAGTCTTCAGCTGACAGAATGACTTGCTCGCCAGTATCGACATGTATAGCCGCCAAGCTATGAAAATGCTCGCTGAGTTCAACCCCATAGGCACCGATGTTTTGAATGGGCGCCGCCCCGGCTAACCCAGGAATCAGTGAGAGGTTTTCCAGGCCAAACCACCCTTTCGACAAAGTGTGTAACACCAGCTGATGCCAGTTCTCGCCAGCACCCACATGCACCAGGTGCCGGTCATTCTCCTGCATATCCAGTTCTATGCCGGGAATCGCCATAGCCACAACCAGCCCGGGAATATTGTCAGCCAAAATGACATTACTGCCGCCGCCCAGCACTGTAACTTTCAAGTTTTTGTCACGAGCCCATGTGAGGGCTTCCCGAAGCACATCCAGCGTATCTACTCGGCAGAAGTACTCAGCTGTTGCTGGCAGAGCCAGCGTGTTCATTGATTTGAGAGGGACTGCAGACTGGATATGCAGCATCAACCTAGCTGCTCACGCAAATGGGACAGTAAGCCGGAGGCCGCATCTTCAACGAGATCCAGCACCTGGGAAAAACTTTCTTCGCCACCGTAGTAAGGGTCAGGGACTTCTTTCAGGCCACTGGTACCGAAGTCAAGAAAAAGGCCCAGGTGGCCATTGAACTCGGGCAATGCCAGAGCCTTCAAGTCCCAGAGGTTTTGCTGATCCATGGCCAGTATGTAATCAAAGTCTCGAAAATCTTCCGGTCGCACCTGCCTCGCCCGCAGGTGGCTGAGATCGTGTCCACGATCCAGGGCCGCAGCACTGGCGCGACGGTCTGGAGGACGGCCGATATGCCAGTCACCTGTTCCTGCAGAATCAATCAGGATCTGCTCTTCCAATCCGGACTCCCGCACCATTTTTTCAAAAATACCGTGGGCCGTGGGGGAACGGCAGATATTGCCAAGACAGACAAACAACACTCTGATCGGTTTCATGGCTTTCCCGCTTCCACCATGGCGATCACGCGCTGTAGATCTTCCTCCGTATCCACGCCGCCCGGGACGTCTTCGACGGAAGCTGCAACGTGGATGCGCTCTCCATTCCAGAGAAAACGCAATTGTTCCAGACACTCTATCTGCTCCAAGGGAGCCATCGGCCAAGTCACAAACTGATTCAGTAACGCCACACGGTAGGCATAGATCCCAATGTGACGCATGGGTGCAAGGGTATCGGAAATTGACGCAACGCGGTTATCCGGAAATTCACGGGGCCAGGGTATGGGGGCTCGGCTGAAATAAAGTGCCAGACCGTTCTGGTCTGCCACCACTTTGACAATATTGGGGTTGAGGAAACTGGCGTCATCGACAATGGGTTCACACAACGTGGCAACACCAGCTGTTTTCTGACCGGCCAGATTGGCCGCAACCTGATCGATCACCTGGGGCGGAATCAATGGCTCATCCCCCTGAACATTCACCACGATATGCTCTTCGGTGAACTTGCAATGCTGAGCCACCTCCTGCAGGCGATCAGTACCGGACTGGTGCTCAGCAGATGTCATACAACACTCGCCGCCAAAAGCAGTTATCTGATCGGCGATTCGCTGGTCGTCCGTGGCAACAATAACCCGCTCTGCCTGACTGAGGGCTGCCTGACGATAGACCCGTTCAATCATTGTCATTCCGGCAATATCACGCAAGGGCTTGCCCGGCAAACGGGTGGAGGAAAAGCGTGCGGGAATCACTACGGAAAACGACATGTCAGTTCAGGTACTCTTTTTAAGTGTTGCAACCCGTTTGGCAAGACGTGACAGCAAATCGCTACTCAGCACCGCGGTCACATCCAGCACCCAGATATTGTCCAGGCCAAATTGGGCGCACTTTACCGCATCTTTGGCTGTGATGATAACCGGCAGGTCATCAGCAAAAGACAATTCCTCACCGGTAAAGACATGGTGATCAGGCAGCGGATGCAGTATGGGCTCCAGCCCGAGCGTTTTGAGAGAACGTGCAAAACGTTGTGGGTTGCCGATACCCGCCACTGCGTGAACCCGCTTCCCGCCCTGCCACTGCTGGGGCGATATAACGGTGCCACTCTTCAGATGGCGCAGACCTACAGGAAGCAGCTGAAACACGTCCTGATTATCTTTATGAGCGGTAGATTCCGAGCCGTTGACCAGAACAAAATCCACCTCTTCAAGCCTGGTTACCGGTTCCCGTAGAGGGCCCGCCGGCAGGCAATGGCGATTGCCAAAACCGCGCTCACCATCCACCACCACCAATTCAATATCCCTGGGTAGACGATAATGTTGCAGGCCATCGTCACTCATGATCAGATCGCAATCTGTGTGTTCAAGTAAAAAAAGACCCGCCTGGTAACGGTCTTTGCAAACAACCACAGGGCAGTGACAGGCCAGCAGCAAGGGCTCATCGCCCACTTGCTCCGCCGTACTTTCGGACGTGACCAGCATGGGATTATCCCCATGGTCACCTCCATAGCCCCGGCTAATGACCCCCGGTCGATAGCCCAGTTTGATGAAATAGTCGACCAGAGACGCCAACAACGGAGTTTTACCCGTACCACCAACACTGATATTGCCCACAACAATCACCGGCACTGGCAGCGCGGGGCTGGGAGACAGTCGTTGCTGGCAAAAACGGCGCAACATGGCGACAAGTCTAAACAGCCAGGACAGCGGCAAGAGGCAGAGCGACCAGCTAGTCGGCCGGTACCAAGCCTGCTGCAAAGCATTGGAGAGGGTCATGCTAGATTCGCCGGTTTAACTGGATTGTACGACATCGTCACTGAATTGCTTCTGATGCAGTTGTGCATAGCGACCATTAAGTGCCAACAACTGCTCGTGAGTGCCCTG
>CAZKJY010000260.1:0-3508 GCA_964553165.1 uncultured Enterobacteriaceae bacterium | reverse complement strand
TGTTCCAGTCAGCGGGCAGCAGACCCTGCTGATCCAGCCAGTTAAGCATTTCCTGCTTTTCACCATCACGGTTTTTTTGTTCCATCTGCAGCTTTGCTTCATCAGCAATCAATCCGATCCGGTAGCGTAATTGCAAATCTGATTTATTCCACCAGGCCTTCAGGGTCGGGACATCATGGTTGGCAATCATTGCCAGCGCATGTGTTTTGAAGTCACGGGGATGTTTGAAATGCCAGCCGTCATATTTCTCGAAGTAGAACACCGTATTGGACATTACGCCTGATTCATCCAGATAACGACGGATTTCAGGTGGCACGACGCCTAGATCCTCTCCGATGATCATGCATTGAGCACGGCAGCTCTCCAGATTGAGAATAGCGAAGAGTTCATCCACGGGATAATAGACATAGGCACCACCCATTTCGCTGGTGCCGGGTTTCACACTGCCGACACACCACCAAAGCCGCATCATGGACATCACGTGATCTATACGCAGGGCGCCATTCCCCTTCATGTTGCTTCGTAACAGGTCGATGAAGTGTCTGAAACGACTTTGTTTCATCGCATCCGGACACATCGGCGGCATGCCCCAGTCCTGTCCCTGCGGACTGAAATTATCCGGCGGCGCACCAATCCGTGCAGTTTTCGAAAACAGGTCGCTGTTTGATTTAACCTCAAAGCCATCCCGCACACTGCCAACGGCAATGTCATTGATCAGACCTATCCGCATGCCCAGCCTTCCCGCTTCCTGCTGGCATCGTTGCAGCTGGCGGCTGGCCTGCCATTGCAGATAAAGATAAAACTGCCTTTTATTTTTCATGCTCAGTTGGGGAATCTGGCAACTTGACTGATACGCTGCAAAGCGCTGCAAAAGCTCACCACCCTGACTGACAAAAGTCTGAAACTCCTCACAATATTCTGTCGCTTTCAGGAGATGCTGGCGGCGAAATTTGCTGAACAGAAACACAAAGAGCTGCAGCTTCACATCAAATACCTCGGTGTAGTTTACCTGGGCGCTGCTGCGACAGCTGCTTAACCTACCCTCCAGATTGTGTTTGCTGAGCCATGTCTGGACTTCCGCATCATCATACTCCTCGCACCATTGCGGACAGATATAAAGCGGGTTCAGAAATCGTCTGTCTATCGGGCTATAGGGACTTGCCAGTTCCGGATAACGGATATCCAGCGCGTGCAGAGGGTTGAGCAATATAAAGTCTGCGCCCTTGTCTGCGCTGCTACGAATCAGTTCAGACAAATCCGAAAAGTCCCCAATGCCCCAGTTCTGTGGCGAATTCAGCGTATAGAGCTGGGCTGAAATGCCCCAGACTTTTTTACCGGCCCGAAGCCATGCCGGCTGGAAACTGCTGACAGGAGATACAATAACCATGCCCTGATTCCGGAAGCCATCCGCGCGGGTAATGCTCAGCTCATGATACCCCGTCGGCATCCTGCCAACCTGCAGCTGTTTTTCGACATATACCCGGTTACCAACAGGATGCCTGGCAATGTCAGGCAGTGTGTCCAGTGCACACTGTCCCTGCCTGTTTTCTCCAGCTTCCAGGTGCAGCTGCCACTGCAGGTCGCCGGCATCCCCCTCTGGGCAGTAAATCTTCAGCGTGTCCCCGGCTTCATGCTGAACCTGAACCTGTGGCAGGCCATGTTCAAAGGGTGCCTGCCTTCTCTGGCGTAACAGGTTTTCAGCCTGTTGGGCAGACTCAAGTTCCACACCCTGCGCCTGCATCGCATAAACCCTGTCTTCAAGACTGATCTGGGCAATGTTGCCTGAAAACTCGGTATAGGAACTGGCCACAGCAAAACTGTCCAGCAACTGGTTCAGCGTGTCTTCTGGAATTGATTCGTGGCGCTTATTCAACTGTCCCTCAACGCGGGCTGGCTGGCTGAAAACTGGATTCATGGCACATACTTTTTGGCAATAACAGAGCCTCGCTTAGACTGAACCAAAGTCTGTGCAAAAAACAGGCCCAACAACCCTGTCCATTATGATTTTTTTCGGTATAAGGGGGATTAAGATTAGTCAAATCTACGCCGTATATTCCATAAATTCAGAGGCTGTTAAGATTTTCCTGGCAGCAGGCTGTCTGCAGACTCACAGAATCACCACAAGATCACACCGAGGCGCCCATTTTTGGTGATTGTGCTGTACCAATTTGGGGCATTGTTATCGAAACTGCGACTTCGGCTGAAAGGCAAGGCCTGTGGCTGATGAAGGAGCTGCTGCCATTAGACTTCGTGACAGCAGCCCTCTGTATTGGAACGTGGTGCCTGTCATAACAACAGGACAATTACCCTGGACTAGCTGGCGATTGCTGAAGCTATGCCGGGGTCAAGCTTCACTAGGGATTAATCACCAACTCTGCCCCGTAGAGCATTTTGCGATCACGATCCCGGGCAGCCCAGTTCAGCAGGGTTTCAACACTGGGCTCCAGTGTGCCACGAAATTTCACTTCATTATTGACCGTAACAGTCACGGGCGATGCAAAATCAATAACCTCCGGCGATAACAGCAATCTGAACGATTCCACGCCATCACTCAGGGCCTGAATGTCATTGCCGTCACGCACCACATCCACCCTGGCAGCTTCCTGTATGGGAATAATCTGGCTGCGACTGCTTGCATCCACTCCCACGTCATACAGGGGAATGGGGCTTTGCTGATCCAGATCCACACCTTCAATCTGCAGCCAGTGCGAACGGTTATTACGTTCAGGCAGGGCTTTCCAACTGATCAGTGCCGGATGCGGAAGGCGGGGATGATCACTGACAAAGCGCTCAAAATCATCACGCCAGTCAGGCCACCAGCGCGTATTGTGTTCACCATTGGCGATAGGATTGTAGTCAATATTGACCCCGGCATTCTGCAGGAAAAGGATAAAGGGCGTTACCCGCGAAGTGGGATACAGTCGATCGCGGCCACCATTGATGGCATACCAGGGTTTACCGATCAGATTCTGCAGAAAGACCCGATTATCATTGATGGAAGAATTGGCCAGCACCATGGCATAGCCGATGAATGAGTAAAATGATGCAAACAGGGTATTCTCGCGCATGGCTATGTACCAGGTGCCAGTTGCTCCATCAGAAATGCCTCCCAGAACAACGCGGTTTTCATCGACGTTGTACTCCTGTTTAACGCGAGCCAGTATCTGACGAATATTGTCTACCTGAGAATCATGCCACCAGGGAGAGCCAGTCCAGGCATAGGGCATGACATAAATCTGCTCGGCGCCTTCCAGACGGGTCCGACCCCGGTTTCTGCTCTCAGGCTGATTATCCGTCCTGGCTCCGATGCCGCCATGCAATTCAAAGCGAACCTGATATTGCCGCGCAGGATCGTAATCATCCGGCACATTCAGGTGGTAAAAATACTCCGTCCCGTCTTCACTTTGATAAGAGCGCAGTACTACGCCGGTTTCAGCCTCTGCATACGCTTTACCGGCCTGCAAACGCTGGTAGACTTCTTCAAAACTGATATCCAGACCCAGAATGG
>CAZKJY010000259.1:0-3554 GCA_964553165.1 uncultured Enterobacteriaceae bacterium | reverse complement strand
CATGTGTGGGCTCAGATTAACATATAATGTATTTTAAATACATTATTAGCCTTTTCCCGGCAAGGCAATTTCCACTGGATTTCCATTTTTCAGATGACCACCAGGACAGCAAGATTTGTCAGGATTTTCCGGTGCGGTAGTGGCAACATAATCCGGTGAGCAATGATAGCAGGCAAACACAAAACCGGAACAGGTACCGCGAACGCATGCAGGGCATTCTCGATTACATCGATCAGCATCTGGAATCCCGCCTGGATCTGGAAACCCTTGCGCGGCAGGCACACTTTTCCAGCTTTCATTTTCATCGACAGTTCAGGGCCTATTCCGGCTACACGCTATCCAGACTGGTTCAGTTACTGCGCCTGAAAAAGGCATCCCGGATACTGGCCCTGAACCGCAGCAGACGAATCAGTGAGGTTGCCCTGGATTGTGGCTTTGAGAGTCCTGAGTCATTCAGCCGCAGCTTCAGGAAAGTTCTTGAACTCAGCCCCAGCGCCTTCCGTCAGAATCCTGACTGGTCCCGCTGGGTTTCGCTTTTCCGGATGCCAACCCTACCGAGGAGGACCCCAATGGATGTCAAAATCGTTGATTTCCCGGAGACCATGATTGCCACACTGGAACATCACGGCCCCGAACCCGAGATTTACCGGACCGTGCAGAAATTTATCGAATGGCGGCAAGCCAATGGTATTGGCCCGGATCAGGGGGAAACCTACAGCCTGCATTACAGCGATCCGCTCAGTACCCTGCCGGAAGATTACCGCCAGGATATCGCTGTTTCAGTGATAGCCCCGGTAGCACCCAATCCCCAGGGTGTCGTTAACAAAATCATTCCAGCCGGTCGCTGCGCCCTCTTACGTTACAGAGGCTCACGGGAATATATCCCGGCTGCGGACTATCTTTACGCTGAATGGCTGCCGGCTAGCGGCGAGGAACTGCGGGACTTTCCCTTTTTCTTTCATTACGTCAATGTGGGACCAGACATCAGGGATTCGGACATGATCACTGATCTCTATTTGCCGATACTATAGACCCGCTCAGGTTTAACGCGAATTAAAAGTGTTCTTTACCGGACGTTAATCAATGGCCCTTAAAATCCCGGCTGTATAGGAAGTGACACACCGGGAAGCACCGCCATGTCAAAGCATTATCGCGCGATCTGGATCTCTGATGTTCACCTTGGCACCCGGGGCTGCAAAGCCGCCCACCTCAATGCCTTTCTGAAAGCACATACCTGCGACATCCTCTATCTGGTCGGTGACATTATTGATGGCTGGCGAATATCCACCAATAAATGGTACTGGCCCAGTGAGCACAACCAGGTGGTCAGACAGGTCCTGAGAAAGTCAGAAAAGGAAGGCACCCGGGTGTACTACATCACAGGCAATCATGATGAATTTCTACGTGACTATATTTCCGAACACAACTTTGAAATGGGTAATATCCAGGTTGTTAACGAAGCCATTCATATCACCCGAAAGGACGAACGTATCTGGGTGCTGCACGGTGACGCCTATGACGGGATTACCCGTCATCATCGTTGGGTCGCATTGCTTGGTGATATTGGCTATAACTTTCTACTTTGGTCCAATCGCTGGTTTAACGACATTCGAAAACACCTCAGGCTTCCTTACTGGTCTTTATCAAAGGCCATCAAGCACAAGGTCAAATCAGCCGTCAGCTTCATATTTGAGTTTGAACAGACCGTGGTGAAAGAAGCCAAAAAGCGACAGGTTGATGGTGTGATCTGCGGCCACATCCATCATGCAGAAAAGAAAACCATCAACGGGATCAACTATTTCAACTGCGGTGACTGGGTGGAAAGCTGCACTGCCCTGGCTGAAGACAAAAAGGGCAATATCAACATCATCCACTGGACCGAAATCGGGCATGCCAGTGCCAAAGTTGTTGAATTTCCATCCGCCAGCGAAAGCAACAGCAAAGTCGCCAACGCATCAGGCTAGTCTGCATTCACACTGATTGTCGGGGTGTTCCTGAACGCCGGTTTGGCCAGTAAAAACTGGGCAGTATGGATAACCCGTTCACGGAAACCCCCTTCACAAAAGCAAAGATAGTATTCCCACATACGGATAAAACTGTCATCTGCACCAAGTTGCCGTACCTGATCAAGTTTGCCCATGAAGCGCTGACGCCAGTGATAGAGAGTGCTGGCGTAATCCCGGGTAATGTCCTCAAGCCCGATCAGTTGCATGTCTGTATCATCGGCAATATGTCTGGCGATAACCGCATTGCAGGGCAACTGGCCACCCGGAAAAATATAACGTTTGATGAAATCAATGGCCTTAACTGATGTCTGGTAACGCTGATCACTGATGGTAATCGCCTGAATCAGCATCAGGCCATCATCCTTCAGGAGCGAATTGCATTGTGTGAAATATTGCCGGTAGTAGCGACTCCCGACCGCCTCTATCATTTCAACCGAGACCAGCTTGTCATATTTCCCCTCCAGCTCACGATAATCTTTCAGTAGCAGCGTAATCCGGTCTGACAGACCTTCGCGTTCTACCCAGTCGCGGGCATATTCGTACTGTTCCACTGAAAGCGTGGTGGTGGTAACCCGGCAACCGTAATATTTGGCGGCATGGATGGCCAGTCCGCCCCAGCCAGTCCCAATCTCCAGCAAATGATCTGCCTCGCAAAGCTGCAAACGCTCACAGATGTGCTGAAACTTCTGTCGGGATGCCTGCACCAGACTCTGCGATTCATCCTGAAAAATGCCTGCTGAATACGCCATGGTTTCATCTAGAAACAGTTTGAAAAAGTCATTGCTCAGATCGTAGTGGGCTGCAATGTTTTTCCGTGCCTGTCTGAGTGTGTTATTCCGCAACCAGTGAAAAACTGATCCTCCAGCCGTACGCAACCAGCTCCGGGTTCCGTTAATTTCTTGCAGTGCCTGCATATTCCTGACAAACAACTGCACCACATTAAGCAGTTGGGGAGAATACCAGTGCCCCAGCATATAGGCTTCACCGGCACCAATATCCCCATTTTTGAGAATCATCCCATAGACCCTCGGGTCTCTGACGATCACCCTGGCAACCCTGGCGTCCGGCCGGGTATCACCAAAAACTGTTTCACAGCCATCTTCCTGCACCAACAGCCGGTCATGTTTGATATTACGCAGACTCGCAAATACTGCCTTGCGGGCAAAACTGGACAACAAGGTCATTGAGCCGGCCTCTTTTGCCGGGGCTAATGCTGAGACTCTCAAGGCTTTACTCCTTTTACGTTTTCAGATCGTTTGTTACTGGAATACGGATGTGGATAAAACGGGACTTTTTTTAACCAGAGTTTCAGCGCCTGCCAGTAAATTCCTCCGACAACTTTCAGTGTCATCAGGGGATAACGCCACAGGCAGGCCGACAGGGCTTCGGCGCTGGCTTCCCTGCGCTGCAGATGCAATCCGGCAAAAAACTGCTTTTCACCTTCGCTGTACGAAGAAATAAAAACTGTCAGCTGACTTCCGGGAAGGGAACTGGACCATTCGTAGTACATATTCATTGGCATAAAAGGAGACACATGATGCTGTTTGC
>CAZKJY010000258.1:0-3563 GCA_964553165.1 uncultured Enterobacteriaceae bacterium | reverse complement strand
AGAGAACCCGAAAGAGGAGTCCGGCCAGGAGGCTGACAAAAAACAGATCCAGTACGGCAGCAAGGATGAAATGGCCATAGAGCAATGCCCCCCGTGCCAGAGCCCAGCATAGGAACAACAGTGCTAATGGGCGACCGGCAGCAGGCAGGATCCCTGTCCAGTTGTTGCTGGCCGTCAGCAGAAAACCGGCGATCACGGCCAGTGCGAAGCCAAAGACCATCTCGTGGGCATGCCAGACGACAGTGAGGGGAACTGCTGTCGGCAATGGGGCGTATCCGAATAGCGTCAACAGCCAGAATAGGATGGCACATCCGGCGAAGGTAGCGGCGCCCAGGTAGAAGGGTCTGAAACCCAGGCGCCACAGGCCGAAGCCGCTCATGGGCTGCTCTCGTCGGGCTTGGCTCTCCTGAATGGACAGCAGGTTGCTGGGGCGGGGGGATTTCCTGGGGCTGGTCATGAGCTTGCCGTATCGATCTCGGTGGGAACAGCATCGATTTTTGCCAATCGGCGGTACTTTTGACCATACCGATTCGTAGGTAACACGGTTGGCTTGAGCAGCTTATTCGGGTTTTCCAGAGGTCAGTGGTGTGCTGATAATTAGCCGATGTTGTTTGAAACGGCCCAGACGGCAGCTTCCACGCGCGAGCGGAATTTCAGTTTCTTCAATAGGTTGCGGATATGAACCTTGACCGTACTGTCCATAATATCGAGTTCACGGGCAATCAGTTTGTTGGACATGCCGTGTGCCAGACATTTGAGGATGCTGAGTTCTCGTTCAGTTAATCCCGCGTGCGAACGATTGGTGACCATGGCTTCCTGGCGGAGGGCAGTGGCCAGTAAGCCGCTCAGTTCAGCGCTGATTGCATTTTTACCCAGCATGGATTCTTTGATCAGACGGATCATTTCATCCGGATCGGTGTCCTTGAGAATATAACCATCGGAACCTGCCCGAATGGCGCCGACGAGGTCGTCCGGATTGTTGGACACCGTCAGCAGAATAATTCGCGAGTCCACATCCTTGTCTCGCATCAGTTGAAGTGTCTCAATGCCGTTCAATCCCTTCATGTTCAGATCCAACAGGATGAGATCGGGATTGTGCTCGAGCGCCAGTGCGATACCTTCTTCGCCGGAAGACGCCTCGGCAACGACGTCAAACTCGGGCACCATGCCCAGCAGCTGAATCACACCCTTGCGGAAGAGAGGATGGTCGTCAATGATGAGTGTTCTGATGGTGTCGGTCATAAGAGGCCTTTATGCGTCGATATCTGATTTTTCGGGAACGAAGGTCAGTAGCACTTCCGTGCCGCCTTCGGGACGGTTTCGAATGGTGATTACGCCATCCAGTGATTGTGCACGGTCTTCCATAATGATGAGCCCATAATGGTTTTCCGGGGATTTGGCATCGCCAATGCCAACACCGTTGTCGGTAATCTGAATGATGACAACATCATGCTCTGATACGCTGGCATTAACCGTGACTTCGCTGGCGTGAGCATGTTTTTCGATATTGGCGAGTGCTTCCCGGATGATCCGCAGCACGTGAATTTCTTCATTGGCAGAGAGCAGCGTCGGCGGCAGCAGATTGTTGCAGACAATTGGTAAGTGGCATCGATGGCTGAATTCGTCGGTGGTTTCAATCAGCGCCATCTGGAAGCCTCGTTCGTCAATCTTGAGCCGGAAAGCACTGATCAGTTCTCGTAACTCCTTGTAGGCACTGGCCAGACCGGTTTTTAGTTCCGTGACAATTTCATGCTGGTGTTCAGGCGTCAGGTGGTTTTTTTCAAGACGGGCAACCTGGATTCGCAGATAGCTGAGGGATTGTGCAATGGAGTCGTGCAGCTCACGGGCAATAACAGAACGCTCTTCCAGAACGGCCACCCGGTGCTGCTCTTCCTGATGCTGCATTTTGGAGAGCGCCATCGACAGATTGCTGCCGATGGCCTCTAGAACTCGTATCTTCCAGTCGGGTAGGGGTTCGGCCGCATTGACCTTGAAAGGCATCACACCGTTGATGGCACCCACGTTACGGATGGGAATGAAGATCATCTTTTTTTCGGCTGCATCATTGAGATGGCTGGGAGATTGGCTCTTGTCGAAGCAATCCTCGCAACCACGATCTCCGCAGAGCATTTCCAGATCTTTTTGTCGCAAGTTGGAAGCCAGCCGATGTGCCGGAAAGGATCCGTGCTCATTGATGCAGATGGTGCCCGCGCCCAGACCTAATTGGGTTTCGACAACATCCAGTAGTTCCCTGAGGGTAGCGGCCGTAATGTTTTTATCGCTGAACTGCAGTGCAGATTGGTACATCAGCTCAAGCGATTGATTGCTTTCTGTGAGTTCTTTGGTTCGCTCGGCAATCAGGTGATTCTGGTTGTTATAGGTCGTGGCGATCTCGGCGACCATCATGTTGAAAGCGACACCCAGCTGGCCGAGCTCATCAAGATCGGTGTGCTGGGCTTTGGCCGTAAAGTCTTTTTCCCGGACACGGCTGGCCGCCTGTAATAGATCCTTCAGCGGTCGTACGACCTGATTCTTCATCATCCACATGGTAACCAGGCAGACAATGACCGTCATTGCCAGTAAGGCAATCTGCAGAGAGCGTAGTAAGGCAATTTTCTGTTCTAGGTCTTCTTCGATCAGAAAGACGACATTGTTGATCTGTTCGACGAATTCGGGGATTGATGCTTCAAGATCACTCAGTGTGACCGGATCCGGTTTTCCTGTGATCCCGAGCAGCTCGGGAGAGAGCTCATTTTCCCAGGTCTTGTGAATCTGTTCGAATCGGCCTGGCAGCTCACTGTAATCGGCGGCTCGTGAGACGACGAAGTCTTCAAGGGCGTCTAACCGGAGTTGAAACTCTGCGGAGGCACGCTCAATTTTTTCACGCGATGCACCGGCTTCTGCATAACTCAGCAAGCGGTAACTCATCATCCGTAGTGAGCCGGCTGAATTAATCGCATTGGCCTTACCCAGGCTGTTGTCGGCGATGGAGGTGGAAAGCACCATGGCGATGAACGATAGGAACGCAATGGTTCCCATGGCAAGCCCCAGTCGCGCCAGCAGGGAGTCTTTGATCGAGATGTTGGGATTGGTCGACAAAATCATGAGTTATGCGCGTGCGGTTCCTGTTTTTAAGCTAGGCAGTATTAGGGCGTACCACCATTTTGAACTTGGCAACCCATTTATGGGGTGCTTTTAGAGCCGGAGTTTTATAACCAGCTGTTTATTAGAGAATTTTCCCAAACCTGCGATTCATGGTCCATACCACTAAAGGGGTAGGCAACACTAATACCCGACATTTATCAGGGCTATCACTACAACTTTCAACTTTCTATGATGCGTTCTAAAGCAAAAGAGAAAGCAGGGAGGTTGTGATGTTTACCAGAAAGCAGTTGTCCGTTGTTTCATCCAGTACGTTCGCATTTACCATTTGTTTTGCCGTCTGGATGATGTTTGCGGTGATCGGGATTCCGATCAAAGCCAAACTGGGACTGAATGAAACCGAATTCGGTTTGTTGACAGCGATGCCGGTGTTATCGGGCTCGCTGATCCGGTTGCCGCTG
>CAZKJY010000257.1:0-3566 GCA_964553165.1 uncultured Enterobacteriaceae bacterium | reverse complement strand
CGGCTTCCTTCAGGCCGGTGCTTTCCTCAAACCAGCCAAACAGCGTCTTACCCGCCGTCCAGGCAAAGGGACGCTGCAATTCCGGTTCTTTCACACCAGGCGCCTGCCCCACCAGCATGACCCGACTGACAACCGGGCCGCAGGAAACCACGGGTTTATGCATCTGCGGACAGCGCTCACACTGCAACAGGGCTTCGACGTGCTTGATGAGTAATTGCGACATAGTTTTCCGTGTTGGGGCACCCGGGGATGCTATCGCGCCAACCAGGACCCGGCAAGTTACCGCATCCGAATACCTCCCCCTGAAGGGGATTCATTTAGGTATTGACCTAAGTATTGCTCGCTCACTATACTTAGGTCTATGCCTAAGTATCAAAACGAGCTGAACCACATCTTTGCCGCCCTGTCGGATCCGACCCGTCGCGGTGTCCTACAGCAACTATCCACGGGAGATAAGAGCGTCAGCGAACTTGCTGCGGCATATAGCATGGCCCTGCCCTCTTTTACCCAGCATATGCAGGTCCTGGAAAAATCCGGTCTGGTGCGCTCCAGCAAGCAGGGCAGGACACGGATCTATTCCATGGTGCCGGACAGGTTTGGTCTTGCGGAAGACTGGCTGGAACAACAACGAACGCTCTGGACACAGCGTCTGGATCAACTTGATGAATACCTGAAACAGATGAAGGAGAATCTACAATGAGAACCATCGATCAATTCACCATAGACCCCAAACTTGATCTGGTGCTGGAACGTGAAATTGATATCGCACCCGAGCTGGTCTGGGAAGCCTGGACCCAGCCAGAGCATCTTAAACCCTGGTTTTGTCCACGCCCCTGGCAAACCGTCGATTGCCGAATTGACCTGCGCCCCGGTGGCGAATTCTATACGGTCATGCGTTCACCCGATGGCAAAGACTTTCCCAACGTCGGTTGTTATCTCGAAATCGTCAAACATCGAAAACTCATCTGGACTGCAGCGCTCAAACCTGGATACCGGCCAATGACGAAAGCTGAAAATGGCGCTGGCTTATTGTTTTCTGGAGGACTCCTGCTGGAACCCACCGCAGCAGGCACCAAATACATTGCCATTGCCATGCACGGTGAGCCTGAAAGTAAAGAGCAACACGAAGCCATGGGCTTTCATGAAGGCTGGTCTACCGTGGTGGATCAGATGCTTGAATATATGAAAGCAAAAAATTGAACAGACTGTAAGTTGCTGATTTGCACAGACTCTTCAATATTCTTGCAATTTTCCTTCAATCTTCAATGGCCTAATTTACCCATCCCAGCGATAGAGCTGATTTTTCACTCTTCCTAGTTGTATGTGGAAATGGTTGATGGGATGTTTCATCCCACTTGCTTCTGACACTCCTTAGATTTGAAGCAAGCTTGAGCAAAGTCCGTTAATCCTGTATTAACGGACTTTTTTTTGTCCCCTGGATTGAGTCCCTGTCAGAGTCCCAGCACTTCCTGCATGCTGTAAACCCCGTTTTCCTTGGTCTGCAGCCAGCGCGCTGCGCGCAGAGCACCGTTTGCGTAAGTCATCCGGGAGCTGGATTTATGCGTGATTTCTATGCGCTCTCCAGCAGACGCAAACAGGATGGTGTGATCGCCGACAATATCACCGGCACGAATGGTTTCAAACCCAATGCTTGTGTCAGCGCGCTCACCAATGAGCCCCTCGCGGCCATAAACGGCGACATCCGATAATTTTCTGCCCAGCACCTCAGCGGCCACTTCTCCCATTTTGAGCGCAGTACCGGAGGGGGCATCCTTTTTATGCCGGTGATGCGCTTCAATAATTTCTATATCGCTGCTCTCACCCAGAACCCGGGTTGCCTGTTCAATCAGTTTGAAGAGTACATTGACCCCTACGCTCATGTTGGGGGCAAACACGATGGCAATTTTTTCACCGGCCTGATGGATTTTTCGTTTTTCATCTTCCGTGAAACCGGTCGTGCCAATCACCATCTGCTTGTTGTATTTACAGCACAGTTCCAGATGCATCAGGGTGGCTTCAGTCCCCGTGAAATCAATCAGCACATCAAAATCATCAACGACCTGCTCCAGATCGTCCACCGTGACCACATGCAGAGGATCAACGCCGCCAATCAGACCAATGTCCTTTCCCAGGTCAGGGCTGTTCTCAATAACCGAGCCTGCACCAATGCTGATATCCGGATTGTCCACAACCGCCTGAATCAGGGTTTTTCCCATGCGTCCGTTACTGCCACCAATGGCTACTCGCAACATTTTTTTATCCCAGTAATATTTTCGGGACTATTCTATTACATGTCTCCATGGCGTGTCCCTCACCATAGCCAGGAAGCAGGGGGTTATCCCCAGAGGTCGTGAAGCCTGCATGCGTAGTCTGCCCGAGAAACACAAAAATAGTTGGTCTTCTTTGGCTAAACGAATCTGGCAGCTTTCGCGTTTGCTGATAAACTACCGGGCTTATGGCCCCTTATAAGTAATTAACTAATTGGTTTACAGGCGAGAGAATAGCACCGGTATGCAGAAACCACCTGGCGAATCCAAGATGACTTTCTTGCAAAACACCCTGAGAGATTTACCCTGCAGGCATGCCGGGACATTCCTTCAGACCTGTCTTGCCGTTCTGCTGTTATTGTTTCTGTCCTCAGCCCAGGCACAACCACGGATCGTCAATCCGGATCCGGATATCGGCAATATCCCTGAAGCTGTCCAGTTGGTTATTGATGGCCATGGCCTGCCTGCCTCCAGTTTCAGTCTGATGGTGCAGGAACTGGGCGCAGAAACTCCACTGCTTGCCCGCAACACTGGCATCGCCTACAACCCCGCTTCTGCCATCAAAACCCTGACGACGCTTGCCGCGCTTGAAGAGCTTGGCCCGGCATTTACCTGGCGCACCGAATTATATGCGCTGGGACCTGTCAGCAACGGGGTGCTTCAGGGTGATCTGCTCATGAAAGGGGGCGGCGATCCCTTTCTGGTGGAAGAGCAGCTCAGAAACATGCTCAAAGCTTTGCAGCGTAACGGCATCCAGCACATCACAGGCAACCTGATACTGGACGGCAGCTATTTTGATCCGACCGTGGAAGAGGCTCAAAGCATCGATAACCAGAATGGTCGTACCTACAACACCAACCCCAACGCCCTGATCTCAAACTTTCAGGCCGTCACTTTTTATTTCTATCCCCATCCGGATGGCAGAAATGTCGTGATCAGGGCCGACCCGCAACTGCCCAATCTCAGAATCACCAATCGGCTGCGTCAGGTGGATCGATCCTGTGGTGGTTACCAGCGCGGCGTCAGTTTCAATATCAATCGGGATGACATCTCCGAAATAATCTTTGAGGGCCAGTTTCCTTCCCGCTGTAATCAATACCAGATGACCCGCGAGGTGCTGGACCCAGCTGCCTATACCTTTGGTCTGTTTATGCAACTGTGGACGGAGCTTGGTGGTACACTCGACGGTGAGCTGGTTACGAGCACCCTGCCTGAGGCCCTGGACCCGGTTCTGGTTTGGAACTCATCACCGCTGTCCGATGTCATCAAATCCATCAATAAATTCAGTAACAACCTCAT
>CAZKJY010000256.1:0-3574 GCA_964553165.1 uncultured Enterobacteriaceae bacterium | reverse complement strand
CGACCAGGGGCAGGGTGACGGGTAACCAGCCTGCCACCAGTTCAGCAATCACCTCACCGACACCAGCCTGACCAAAGATGCCCCCCAGGGCGGCAAGCATTTGTGGCAGCAGCAGGGTCCAACCGAGGATTTCCAGCAGCCGGGAACCTTCTCGGATGGGTTCCCTGATGGGCGCCTTGCAGACCTTCAATGCCATCATCAAACCCACCAGCGTCGCCAGACCCAGGGCAATCTGTGTGGCCTGTTCCGGCAGGGTAAGTCGCAGTTCGCCAATACTCACCAGACGAAACAGATAGGAGCCGGTAATGACCAGTAGCGGAATGGTGATGGCTGGCAGCAGCAGTTTGTTGCCCAGGGCAATGGCTGAAGCCTGGCGTGCCTGCTGATCCGCTGCCTGAGCCTCTGGGGCATTGACCAGTTTCAGCGCAGTCAGTATGACCATCAACGTGACCAGATAGCCCACGACGACTGGTGGCAGCAAAGGCCCGGCAATAAACAGGAAGGACAGCAGGCCCCAGAAGAGGGCGGAACCCCAGCGATGGGAATGCCCGGGATCACGGGCCACCTGATAGGCGGTAAAGGCCAGGTAGAGTCCTGCCAAGATGAAAAAGTATTCGAGTTTAAGGAGCGTCATGGATTGGCTCCGGCACTTTAATCAGCGGCAGACGCTTATCCAGCTGGTGGCTGCGCCACCAGCCCACAAAGATCACCCACAAAGCTGTGGGCAGCCCCCACCAGGCCAGATGCAGAATTTCCACCGGCACGCCCGTGGTATCAAAAAAGCCTTTCATGAGCAGGACCGGTCCGACAGCCACCAGAATATCGTCGGCAAAAAAGTTGCCGATGTTTTCCGTGGCAGCCGCATGGGCGCGCACGGCCATGGTTTGTGCCTGGTTGAGTTTGCCATCGGGCGCCCGCGCAGTGGCTGCGCCTTCTGCCATCGGTGAAATGAGCGGCCTGACCATGGATGCATGGTTGCCGATCTGCATGCCGAGCATGCTCGTGCCTTCGCGGATTGCCTGATACAGCAGACAGACACGACCGGCACTGGCAGCACCCGCCTGACGGATCACCATGGCAGCGCGTTCCTGCAGGCCGTATTTTTCCAGCAGGCCCACCACCGGCATCATAAGGATGACGGGAAGGGTCATGAAGCGGTTATCGATAAAGAAGGTGCCGAGCATGGCCATGATCTCGTTGAGGCTGTATCCCGCAATCAGCCCGGTGACAAGACCGGCTGCCAATACCGACAAGAGGGTGTTCAGTCGCAAGGCAAAACCCAGGGCAACGATGAGAATACCAAGCAGTTTCAACATCGGTGATCGCCTCCGTTTGCCGATTGGCGCTTAAGAGATTTCATGCCAGTAAGGAATGGCCGTGAAAAACAGGGCGGTTCTGGTTTTCGTTGGTTCCATGTGCTGAAACAGCTCAGCGTAACGCTGCAACTGGGGCCGGTACTTTGCCGTCTGTTCCTGCAAAAAATCCTCCAGACTTTGGTCGGGTTTCTGTTGCGACGATTTGTAATCAACTATCCAGCGGACTCCCTCAGCGATAAAGGTCCGGTCAATAATAGACTCCTTGCGGTAATCACGCCGGTAATCACTCAGCGACAATTCGCAGGCGCTGGCTTCGTGCTTTGCATCAAATAACCAGCGGGCCTTCTCGTGTTGCTCGCAGGCCTGCAGGTTCTGTTCAATTTTCTCCAGTGCCAGCTCCAGCTCTTTATCCTGCTGACAGAGAGTCTGTAACTGTCTGCGCCACAGGCTCCTGAACTTTTCCCTATGTCCGGCGCTGAGAGCCTCAATGCCTTTGGCGACTTTCAGGTACAGGCAACGATGGATGATGTCGCCGATCTGTTTTTCCAGCAGATTCTTGTGGCTGTCGGTTTCGAGGCTGTCCTGGCCGTCACTCTCCGGCATGGGTGCCTGTGAGGTACCTTGCCAGCTCAGGGATAAACGCTGCAGTGTTTGCTTCGTGGTCTGTTCCGGTGTTCCGGACGGAATCGCTGCGTCCAGCGGAATCAGTGTGAGCAGGTCTTCGCGCTCACAAAGCTGCGGCCAGAGGCAACTCAGCAGGGAAGCGCTGGCAGGTGTTTTGAAAGCACCCTTGTCATCAGTCTGTACCTGCGCGAACAGCTTAGCCTGTTCTCTTGCCCGGGTAATGGCGATGTAAAGCAGGCGGGTATTTTCCAGCTTGCGGCGAATGTCTGCTTCATTGGCCAGATAGGCGTAGCTTGGGTTGTCTTCCTCACCTTTGGCATTGAGCGGGGCAAGCAAAAGCCGGGATTCACCCTGTTCGGCACTTTGTTCCTGCCAGAGGAAAAGGGCTTTTTTACCCGGCGGGGGTGTGCGCTCCAGACCGGGCAGCAGCACGTGGTCAAATTCCAGTCCCTTGGCATTGTGGATGGTCATAATCTGCAGGGGGGTCTGCGCATCGAGCGTGGCCCCCAGATAGGTCTCCTGACAGCGCTGGCGGAAATGATGGATATCCAGCAGATCAGGGCCCTGGGCTTCGTCTTCCAGCAGGGCCAGAAAACGTTCGACATAGGCAAGCTCAAATTCATTCTGCAGACAGGCCGGTCCACCAAGCTGGGTCCAGCAGTTCTCCAGCCAGTCGCGCAGGGGCAGCCAGCCACGCTGCTGACGGGACTGCAGCAGAACAGGCAGGACTCTGCCCAGGCGCTGCTGCCCGTCAGCGGAAAGTCCGGGACAGGCGGCGAAATCCTGCAGGGATTGCCACAGGGTCTGTTCCTGCTGATCGGCAAACAGTTTCAGGCTGTGAATGTCTCCAAGCGTCAGTCCAACAAAAGGACAGCGAAGCAGGGCATACAGGGCAGTGATGTCGGCCTGATTCAGCAGGCTTTGCAGGAGACTGGTTAAATCCTTGATGACGGCAAAGGTGCTGAGGCTGTCGATACCGGCAGCATTCCAGCGGATACTGGCTTCTCTTAGCGCCGGAATGATCTCCCGCAGATGGGAGCGTGAACGCACCAGGATGGCAATCGACTGGTCTTTGCCAGCCTGCAGTTGCGCTATCTGTTGCACCAGGCACCGGGCTTCCTGTCGTGCGGCTGATTCACGGGACAGTTTTTCTCCGGCAGGATGTACCAGCAGCGTACTGTGCAGACCTTCATATGACTCCTGACGCCTTGCTTCACTGGCGCTGTAGGAGACGGCGCCACGGGAAATATTGTCCTGGGCGGGGAAGGCAGCACTGAACAGCCGGTTGACATGGTCGACCAGGCGCTGATGTGAGCGGAAATTCATCTTCAGCTGCAGGCTTTCCAGCATCACCGGTCCAATGCCCTGGTCACGTGCTTTGAGAAACAGTCCGACATCGGCATTGCGAAAGCCGTAACAGGACTGCATGCCATCACCGACAATAAACAGGGTCCGGCCATCATCGCTTTGCCAGCCCTGCGTAAGTTTTTTCAGCAGTTCAATCTGCTGGTGCGAAGTGTCCTGAAATTCATCCACCAGCAGGTGTCTGATTCGGTAATCCAGTCGCAGGGCAAGATCGGAAACGGCGTCTTCGTCGCCGAGTGCATCCAGGGCACTGCTGCTGATGTGAATGT
>CAZKJY010000255.1:0-3580 GCA_964553165.1 uncultured Enterobacteriaceae bacterium | reverse complement strand
ACTGGTTGAGCACGAAATCATCAAAACCACTCTGCCCAAAGCCAAAGAGCTTCGGATGTTTGCAGAGCCTTTAATCACTCTGGCGAAAGAAGACAGCGTGGCCAATCGCCGTCTGGCATTTAGCCGTCTTAGAGATGACGCAGCTGTCGGGAAACTGTTTACCGAGCTGGGTCCGCGTTATGCCGAGCGTCCGGGTGGTTATTTGCGTGTGATTAAATGTGGTCTACGCACTGGCGATAAAGCCCCTATGGCTTATGTTGAGCTGGTTGACCGCCCCATGCCCGACTTTGATGCTTACGATGACATGGATGAAGTCGAGGAAACAGAAGAATAAATCGGAAAGATTTAAAAAAGCCGCAGTGATGCGGCTTTTTTTGTGTCTAAAATTGCCTGAGCTAACGGGTTCCGTAAACGGTAATACTCTTGCCCCGAACAGAAATCAGCCCCTGGGATTCCATATCTTTCAGGACACGGCCAACCATTTCGCGTGAACAATTGGTCAGTTTGCCAAGTTCCTGGCGGGTGATCTTGAGCAGCATGCCATCCGGATGGGTAATGGCTTCGCTGGATTTGCTCAGTTCAAGCAGGGCGCTGGCAACGCGGCCCGTGACATCCAGAAAGGACAGATCTGCTACGCGCTGGGTGGTGCTCCTTAGACGCTGCGCCATCTGTTTGCCCAAAATAAAAAATATTTCCGGATTGCAACGGGCATATTCTCTGAAGTTGTCATAGGAGATTTCGGCAAGCTCGGTAGCCTTACGGGTACGGATACTGGCGCTACGGTTTCTGTCGCTATCGAAAAGGCTGATTTCGCCAAAGAACTCACCGGGGTTCAGATAGGCCAGAATGATTTCCCGATTATCCTCATCCTGCAAAGTCACACTGACTGATCCACTGATGACATAGAACAGGGTTTCGGGTTTTTCACCTTCGCTGAAGATAAGCTTGTCGGCAGGGTAGTGATGCCTTACGGACAGCTCAAGAAAGCTGTCGATATGGGTAATTACTGGTTTCTCAAGTGACAATGACATAGGACTTTATCGGATAGCAGCATCGCTTGTGCCTTGAAATTCAGGCCATGACTATACCATCTGTCGGTATAAATA
The DNA here is from genome assembly GCA_964553165.1 of uncultured Enterobacteriaceae bacterium. Lineage (GTDB taxonomy): Bacteria > Pseudomonadota > Gammaproteobacteria > Pseudomonadales > Pseudohongiellaceae > UBA5109. The sequence goes on along the minus strand of CAZKJY010000255.1, from coordinate 2,474 downwards.
ATCCCGGGTGACAGGGACTATCCCATGTTTTTTTGTTAACTGAAGCTGGAAGACGACCAGATCTGAAAACTCAAAGGTCACGGCGCAGGACAGCAGATAAAATTCCCACATGCGGCAAAATTCCTCTCCCAGCATCTTGGTTATTTCAGCACGTTGCCCCTGAAAGCGCTGGTTCCAGTGCAGCAGGGTTCTGGCATAATGCAGGCGCAGAACCTCGACATCGGCCAGCATCAGGCCGCTGCGTTCCAGGGCAGTGCAGATCTGGGACAAGGAAGGATTAACCCCGCCGGGGAAAATATATTTGTGAATCCAGGGGTTGGTCGTGCGTGGCGGGCCGGTTTTACCGATGGTATGCACCAGCGCGACACCGTCCTCATCCAGACTGTCGGCAATTTTTCTGAAAAAGGTTTTGTAGAAAGGCACGCCGACATGTTCAAACATGCCAATACTGACAATGCGGTCATAACGGCCATGGTGTTCACGGTAGTCCTGCAGGTGAAAATGGGTGTTTTTCAGTTGCCGCTTCTGCATTTCCCTGCCCGCAACGGTGAGCTGTTCTTTTGACAGGGTAATGCCGTTAAGGTCCACATCAAAATTCTGCGCCAGATAGAACATCATACTGCCCCAGCCACAGCCGATATCCAGAATCCTGTTGCCCGGCTGAATCAGTAGTTTATTGGCAATATGGCGTGCTTTGTTTTGCTGGGCATCCTCCAGGCTCATATCCTCCGAGGCGAAATAGGCACAGGAATAAAACATTTCCTTGTCCAGGAACAGTCTGAAGAGGCGCTCATCCAGATCGTAGTGATGAGAAACGTTGGTATAGGCCCGGGTGACTTTATTCCACTGCTGCAGCATGCCATGCAGGGGCTTGAACCAGCTTTGCTGGGTATTGACACTGAAATTCTTTCTCAGCGTGGCCATCAGCGCATAAAGGGAGCTTTCGCCGGCATGCCATCGACCTTCCATATAGGTCTGTCCCAACTGGAATTCAGGATCCAGTGCGATACGGCGCATGGTCTTGTCTGAGTCGACATACCAGTGCACTTCCTCACCATTGTCACCAAAGGTATACACTTCAGCTTCGGGCAAATGTAGATGAAGAATTCCCTGTTTAATGTGCTGTTCGAGTAACTTGAGATACATCCTGCACAACCAGCCATTTCCCTCTGCGGGAAATATAAAAGCTCACTGCCAACATGTAAATACCGTGTCTAGTCAATAGGGATACAGGCCGTCCGGGGTTTTTATTGATTTTGCTACTCCCCCTTATTATTCTGCTGGGAATTGCCTTCAAGAAAAAGGATACAGCCTATGACAGATATCCCTGGAACCCTGGACAGTGAGGAGGCTCCTGCCAGACTTACCATTCTGGGACACCCGCGTGGACTGGTCATCCTGTTCCTGACCGAAATGTGGGAACGTTTTTCCTACTATGGCATGCGGGGGCTATTGATTTTTTACCTGACCGAGCATTTTCTGTTCAGCCAGGAGCGTTCCTCCATTATTTACGGGGCATACACGGCTCTGGTTTATGTGATGACCATCATAGGCGGTACCCTGGCGGATAAATACCTGGGTTCGCGCAAGGCAGTTACCTTTGGCGCCATCCTGCTGGTCCTGGGGCACACCGGCATGGCCTTCGAAGGAAGCGGTTCACGGGAAATACTAAGCTATAACGGTAACGAATATGACATCAGCCTTGATGCCCGGGGCGGCTCGGGCAACCAGATCATTGTCTCGGATCAGGGCAGTTCCCTGATTTCATTCAATGAGGGCGCGACAGAGATGCTGATTGCCACCCCTGACGCAGTTGATCTGCCAGCTCGGCTACCGGTCAGTGATTACTCACTGCGAACGGAGACTGAGACCTTCTTTGTCAATCTTATGTACCTGTCCCTGGCGCTGATTATTGCCGGCGTCGGATTTCTCAAGGCAAACATTTCAACCATTGTGGGGTCACTTTACGGGTTTGGCGATATCCGCCGTGATTCCGGTTTTACGATTTTCTACATGGGCATCAATCTGGGTGCCTGGTCAGCCTCTATTTTGTGTGGAACCCTGGGCATCGTCTACGGCTGGAAATACGGCTTTGGCCTGGCAGGGATCGGCATGCTGTTCGGGCTGATGATTTTCCTGCGCTACCAGCACTGGCTGGAAGGCAAGGCGGAGCCACCAGCACCTGAGAAACTCAGTGAAAAGGTGTTTGGTCCCGTGACTGTCGAGCAAATGTGTTATCTGACGGGCATTGGGATCATTGCCATTTCCATGGTCATGGTCATGAACGCCCATTTGATCCAACCGGGCTATGTCGGCGCCCTCGGTATCATCGTCTTTGCCTTCATGGTTTATTTTGCCTTTGCAAAATGTGAAGGTGCCGAACGGAGTCGCATGCTGGCAGGCATCTATTTCATTCTGGCACAAATCCCCTTCTGGGCACTGTTCGAACAGGCGGGTTCCTCTCTGAACCTGTT
>CAZKJY010000254.1:1742-3581 GCA_964553165.1 uncultured Enterobacteriaceae bacterium | reverse complement strand
TGGCCCCTGTTTCTGCCGTGTTAAGGCCAATTGTGCCACTGTTTGTATAGAGTTTCACTACCTGTGGATGCGGGTGATTAAATTGATTCAGATAACCACTGGAGAAGATGACGTAGGCCGGGTGCAGAGTTTCAACAAAATGCGGATGTGAGGAAGTCCTGGAACCGTGGTGTGGGGCGAGCAGAATATCAGCATGCAGTTGTGGCCATTGTCGGAGGACGAACTGCTCAGTCCGGCTGTCGATATCACCGGGCAGCAGGACACTGAAACGGCCATTGCTGATCTGCAGCACACAGGAAGCATTGTTATCGCTGTAGAAGCGTTCATCCGGATGCAGCATCCTGAAATCCACCCCGTCCCAATGCCACTGCTGATGGGAGCGACACAAGGCAGCCCGCCAGGTATTGCCAAGGACCTCAGTGGTGGAACTCAGGTAGTCTGCCTGCGGATAGGCTGCCAGAATCGCCGGTAGTCCTCCGGCATGATCCTGATCACCATGGCTGATGATGACCCGATCGATTTTTTGGATATTGGCGGCGCGCAGGAACGGCAGAATGATGCTCTCCCCGGCATTGAACTCCGGGCTGTAACCAGGTCCCAGGTCGTACAGGAGCACGTGTTTCCGGGTACGGACGACGATGGCCGTGCCCTGCCCCACATCGAGAATGTCGAGCCGGAAATGACCGGGTGGCAAAGTGACCCCCGGTCCCCTGTAGGCGGGAATCAAGGCCAGCAGAAGCAGGAGACACAGCCTGTGTCTGCCTGTCCGACAGGCGAGCAGACTCAGCAGCGTCACAGCCAGGACAGTCCCCCATTGCCAGTCGGGCAGCGCCGGCAGTTGTAACAGCGCCTGGGGAAAGAGACCGGTGAAAAATGCCAGGCTGGTGATGAAAAATGACAGCAGGTGATCAATCATCAGACACAGCAGGTCAAAGCCCGGTGCAAAAATGGGCAGTAGCAGAAGCGCCAGCAAGCAGAGCGGCACAACCAACAGCGTGATAAACGGAATGGCGAAGAGATTGACCATGGGTGCCAGCAGGCTGCTCTGCTGAAAAAGCAGCAGCATGAGTGGCAGTAAACCAATAAAGATCCAGACCTGGCTAAGCAGGAGCTTGCCCAGCCGCTCTTGCCAGGGCGACTGGGTTGTCTGGGTATCGGTATGCCCTTGCAAAAAGAACAGCAGCAGACCAACTGCGGCAAAGGACAGCCAGAAACCACTGCTGAGCACGGCTAGCGGATTACGCAGCAACACCAGCATCAGGGCCAGGCAATAAGCATCATAAGTGGATCGGTGGCGGCTGAAACAAAGGCTGAGCAGGAACACCGCACTCATGATAAAGGCTCGCTGAACCGGCAAGGCAAATCCGGCCAGCTGGGCGTAAAACCAGGCCAGTGGCAGGCAGATTATCGCCGCAAGCTGTGTGACCGGCAGTCTCAAACAAAGGCCGGGCACCCAGACCAGCAGGCCGCGCAGCAAGAGGAACAGACTGCCGGTGAGTAAGCCCAGATGCATGCCCGAAATCACTACAAGATGGGTGGTGCCGGTGCTCCTGAACAGATCCCAGTCCGTTTTCTCCAAGCCCTGCCGGTCGCCGATGCTCAGGGCACGAATGAGTGCAGGCTGTTGCAGTGCGCCGTTTGCTCCCAGATGATTGATCCTCTCCCGGACCTGCTGCCGAAATGTATCAATGCTGGATCCGGCTTCCTGCAGTAGTTGATTGGCCGTATCTTCCCGTACATACCCACTGGCTCGGATACCGCGTTGCCAGAGCCAGGCTTCATAATCAAAACCGCCAGGATTTTGATAAGCATGCGGGCGTTTCAAGCGGACCCTGAATT
>CAZKJY010000254.1:0-1732 GCA_964553165.1 uncultured Enterobacteriaceae bacterium | reverse complement strand
ATAGCCCGATATTGAGCAGTCAGTCCAAGAAAAGTGCCTGAATTGCCAGAACTGACCGGGAACCAGGCGAGCCTGCTGGTACAGACTAAGCTGTATCAGCTCATTGTGCAGCAGTGCTGTACTGAATTCACAGGCTGCCAGCTCACTGAGGGTACAGGATGCCAGGACGCGAAATTCAAAACGGATATTGCGAGGCCCCGGTTCCGGCAAACTGCTGACCACTCCCCTCACCCAGAAATCCTGCCTTTCAAGTGCTGTGGGCAACAGGCTCCTGCTGGCATCCTGTGCCCAGAGCAGCAACCACAGCAGACCAAGACAGTAAGCCCCCGTGAGGAATAGAGCGCGCAGCCGCAGCGACAGCAGGGCCGGGATCAGCAGTAACAGGGGTAAATTGCCTTCGGGGACAGCCGGAATCAGACTCGCCAGCATGACCCCAAGGCAGAAAGCGATCATCCATGAACGCATTGCGATGACACACCAGGGTTTTCCCCTTCAGTGTAGTCGCTATTTGGTGCGGGGCGATTTATTCGTAACGCAGGGTCTGGGCAGGGTCGACTCGCGCTGCCGACCAGGCCGGATACAGCGTGGCCAGCAGACTGAGTACGATGCTGACCAGGACCACCCCCAGCATGTCGCTGAGGAGTAACTGGGAAGGCAGGTAGTTGATCGGATAGATATCCGCGCTGAGGAACTGAATGTTCAGCATTGATTCCAGCCAGGCGACAAAATCAGAAATTCCCAGCGAGGCCAGTATGCCCAGCACAAGCCCGCTGAGGGTGCCGAACAGACTGATAATCAAGCCCTGGATCAGAAAGATATTGCGGATGCTGCCCAGTGAAGCGCCCATGGTTCGCAGGATGGCAATATCGCCTTCCTTGTCACGCACAATCATGAACAGGCTGACTACGATATTGAAGGCAGCAACGGCGATCAACAGGAACAGCAGTAAACCGACCATGGATTTGGAGAGCTGGATATTGTCATAGATATTGCCGTATTCCCGGGTCCAGTTGCTGTAGAGGAAATCCCCGGCCACGCGGTTCTGCAGGCTGCGAATGACCTGGGCACTGTTAAACAGGTCAGTTAACTGGATACGCAGCCCGTGAATACGGTCACCGAGGCGGTACAGCAGTTGCCCGTCAGCCAGATGCACCAGGGCCAGGTTGCTGTCCAGCTGGGAACCGACACTGAAAATGCCACTGACCGTGAAACGGCGTTGACGAGGAAATTCTCCCAGCGGCGTAATGTTCAGGTAGGTAGAGACCAGCGTGACCTCATCACCAATGGCAAGCTGGAGGTCTTCAGCAATGCCACTACCGATGAGGATTCCGTAACTGCCGGCCTGCAGATCAGACAGGCTGCCCTGCTCGACAAAATCATCAAGGATGGAAACCCTGGCTTCAAGCGCCGGGTCAACCCCGTTAAGCAGAATGCCACGTGAACGGCCATTGGCCAGCAGCATGCCCTGCAACTGTAACAGGGGGGCTGTAGCCTGAACACGCGGATCGTTTTCAATCAGCTGCCGGGTTACCTGCCACTGTTCTTGATTCATCAGGGGCTCATTCACCGGGCTGGTGACGGTGACATGAGGAACCAGGGCCAGAATGCGCTCACGGAGCTCACGGTCGAAACCGTTCATGACTGAAAACACGGTGATTAGAACCATCACACTCAGACAGAGGCCGAGCACTGACAGGCGCGAAATGAAACTGACCAGAAGGTTATCCGAACG
>CAZKJY010000253.1:0-3588 GCA_964553165.1 uncultured Enterobacteriaceae bacterium | reverse complement strand
GCGAGGAACCGTATGGCGACAGGATGTCGCCATCCGAGCCTGCACATGGATGTGCGCTTTTTGGCGTGTTACGAAGCCCTTGCCAGGATGAGAAGAAACTTTTTGTTATTAAAACCTGCTTTTAGGATGAATTATTTTCAACCTGAGACACTGCCGGAAATTGGGCATGGTCATGGCAGACCCCAAAAGTGAGCAGATCCTGAGCTGTGGATTAGCGTGTTGATTTTTAATAAGCTTGCCGGGTATTGGGGATAAAAAAGTTTAAGCAAGGGAGCCTTCGCCATGGTGTTACTGCCGAGAATGTCGCTGATCACCGTCATGACTCTTCTGAGCATGCCACTGTGTGCCCAGACGGAACGGACAGAGTTTGATGCGCTGCCGGATTGGGGGGGTATCTGGCAACGACTCGGCAGTTCACTGTTTGACCCCGCCACCGCAGAAGGAGAAGGCCAGTCGGGCAGTCCCGGGGTGCGGCAATATCCGCCCTATACGGAAGAATGGGAACGCAAGTACGAAGCCAATATGGCGCTGCGTGATCAGGGTATTTTCCCGGATCCGATATCCATCTGCGGCACCCCGGCCGGATTCCCGCGACTGCTGAATCTTCCTGATGTATATGAGTTCGGCATTTCACGGGACAAGGTCTGGATCATCTCCGAGAACGGCCCGAATATTATGCGCATTTATACAGACGGCCGTGATCACCCACCCCCGGAAGACCGCTGGCCAACCTATACAGGTGATTCAGTCGGGCACTGGGAGGGTGACACGCTGGTGTTTGACACCCTGAGTCTGCTTAGCTCCGAAGAGGGACGAACCATTCTTGACCGTTCGGGTGCAACGCTGAGTGGTGCTGCCCATATTTTTACCCGCATGCGGCAGATTGATGACAATACCATCGAAATCCAGATGACGATTCACGATGAAATAGCCCTGACGGAACCCTGGGTGGTCACCAAACAGTATGGACGGCTGCCGCCGGAGACGAGGATGTATGATTACGCCTGTGCCGAAAACAACCGCAATCCGGTTGATCAGAGCACCGGCAAGACGCTGACGCTGGATACCGAGGGTCAGGTAATAGATATTGATGTGGAATGATACTTTTGCGGGAATCAACTATGAACAGTAAAAAAATCTGCGTGAAAAAAGCATGCCGGGGTTTGCTCTCAGCGGCACTCCTGCTCTTCGGTGCTGTGGCCAGTGCTCACCATTCCACCGCCATGTTTGATACTTCCCAGGTCCGTGAATTCACCGGGACCGTCAGGGAATTCCAGTTCACCAATCCGCATTCCTGGATTCAGGTTATTACCGAGGATGAAAATGGTCAGGAGGTGGAGTGGAGTCTGGAATGGGGAAGTCCCAATCAACTGGGTCGCCAGGGCATTCGACCCTCCACTTTTCCACCCGGTGCCCGGGTAATCATCCGTGCCAACCCAATGGCAGACGGAGCTCCTGGCGGGCTGTTTATCGGTGCCCGTTTTGAGGATGGCAGCACGGTGGGTCGCTGGCAGGAATAGGTCCATCGGCTGTCTCCGGTGTCCAGATCTATTCCCGCAGCTGTCAGTGTTTCAGTAGAGGAGAACGCTTAAGGACTGCAGCAGGCAGCCCCTGAACGTTGAAGTCATTCCAAGACGCTTATAAATGCCTTTGTCTATTCAGCACGGATTTCCGCTTTGGAAGCAGCGTCGATCAGCCCCACCAGATCCCTGAAAAAGGCATAGGCCCGTTGCAGACTTTCGGCAGAAACGGTTTCAGCCGTAGCCCCTGAGCTGTGATACCAGTGCGAGGTTTCGACATTCTGGATCACGATGGCACCTGCTGCATCCACCGCGGCAGCTTCACCGGGTACGGAACGGGTTGCAGGCTCCCAGACCGAGGCTGGCTGGGTATACATGTTTCTGGCAGCGGCTACCTGCCAGGCATTGACCAGAAAAGGCGTTTTGTCTGACATGGCGACACCGTGCCAGGGGCTGTCCCAGTTGGTGGGGGTCATTGAGTTCGCGATGTTGCCGTAACGGTCAGTAATGCCATCCATCATGTTGGCGTCAATACGGGAAACACCGGTGGAGGCAACATGCTCCAGATTGATCGTGACCATGTTATTGGCCAGCAGCTCAGGATAATTGTCGGCAAAAAAGGCAGTGCCACCGGCACCATGGTGATGGCCGGGTGAGGCGACCACATAGATGTCATGCCTAAGCTGATTTCCTTCCTTGGAAAAATAATCTGTCAGGCCAAGCAGAACGGCCAGCCCGGAGGCATTATCATCCGCCCCGGCGAACCAGGTATCGGTATGAGCAATCAGGATAATATTTTCATCGCTGTTACCATTGCCAGGGATACGTCCCACCAGATTGATGGCCTGGCGTACTTCCCGTTCCACATTGATTGTCATGCTGACGCTCAGCTCATCCATGTCATCTGCTTCCGCTGCCTTGACCAGCACAGCTTCCAGGAAGGCGCTGTCCTCGCCGCCGAGGTTAAAGCAAGAAATAGCCGGACAGTTACCCAGCTGAACCTGCATGTTGCCCGGAGTATCCCATAAGAGAATGACGCCGACTGCACCGGCTTCAGCCAGCCTGCTGGTGGCGTTACGTGTCGAGATATCATAAAACTGCGGTGCCACTTCGCCACGGATGACAGCGATTTTTCCCTGCAGGTCGTGGCCGACGAGATCAGCGGGAGAACCGCGACCCACATAGATCAAGCCAGCACGGAGTGGTTCGATGCGACTTCTGTCACCCACGCCCATCGGTACCGCAGACTGTAATTCCAGAGTGTCCTCCTTGCTGATCAGTTGCAGTGACCAGCTGGTGGTCAGTGACCAGGGAGCCTGGTTGTAGCGACGAATATCAATATCCACGACACCAGCATCACTGAATCGATCATGGATATAGTCGATGACTGCCTGTTCTTCCGGGAAGCCGGAAAAATTCCCCCAGCGCTGTGGGTTGCGGGTACGGCTGGACAGGGCAATATCCACAAATCTCTTAAGATTGGCATGCAGTACCGATGCTTCAGCCGGATTGCCGGTTGGCAGTGGAGGGAAATCCACCTTGTCGAAATCGAGCACCTGCAAAGTGGCAGGTCCCGGCCGGCTAAGCCCGTAAAATGGCGCATCCTGAGCCAGGCCAGTCGTTGCGACGCCCATCGAAGTTACCAGGAGAAAAGGGATGGCTAGCTTGACGCTTTTTAAAGTCATTGGGTTTCCTCGGTCAGGAATTTTTGGTTTTCAATAGCGGGCATTGATCCAGTCGCGTGCGTAATCAAAAAAATTCACTACCACGTTGGAATACTGCCCTGGGAAGGTCTCACATTCAACACAGGGCACATGGCCATGGACGGCTCCCTCAATGATGATCAGTTCCTTGTCTTCACTAGCCGCAGCTTCCAGATGTTCCTCGGTATATTGCAGATAGCGATTGGCCTGCATGGCTGCAATCAGCAGCGGCACAGAAATCTGTGGAACCGCACAGCGGGTGGAATTGTTGCTGGAACAGTAATCGATACCTTCCATGGAATCATTGCCGCGCATGGCGTTTGTACTTAAAAGTGTATACATAATGCAACAACCCTTCGTCATTC
>CAZKJY010000252.1:0-3598 GCA_964553165.1 uncultured Enterobacteriaceae bacterium | reverse complement strand
GATCCTTGATCCAGCCTTCCAGCAGCAGGAGTAATGAAGCTGTGTCATCTGGCTCGATATAACCCAGTAAAATAACCAGGCGGTCGCTCCACTGCCGCTTAAGAAATTTAAGCAGCAATGTTTCTGCTTCTGCTGTCTGATTGACTGACAGCAGCGCGCGTAAATAGGCTTCCACGACAAACTCACGCTTTTGCATGGTTTTGCTGAGCCCTTGCCACAGCGTGGCAAGTTCATCTGGCCTGGCATGACTACTGCTCATTCTGTGCAGGCGATGTATGGTTATCTGTTCCTTAAGTTGTAACAATTCCTCATTGAGAAGTACTCTGGCTTTTTCAAGTTCCGGGACCAGTGTGGCCAGTTTCTCCCAGTCTTCAAGCCTGACATAAATGTCCTTAAGCAGGACCAGCACATAGGGATTGCCAGGCTGCTCCTGCTGTATCGCCAGCAGTAAAGCCAGACTTTGTTCTTCTCTTCCAGACCGGTGGTCAAGCATAGCCTGAAAGGTCCTGATTCCAGTTATTCCTACCAGGGACTTCTGTTTTGCCTGGGAAAGACAATAATTACAGGCAAGCTGATCATGTCTCTGAAAGGCCGCATAGGCTGCCGCCAGGTAATTGATCGCTGGCACCTGGGTCCGCTCAGCTGATTCCACCAGATGCTTATAGGCCTCCTGCCAGTGACCCAGTAGCAGCAGCTGCATGCCTTTTTCCGTCAGCAGTCTGGGATTTTTCCTGAAGAAAAGCCGGTACCAGGTTTCCTTCCTGAACAGTTTTAAAGGGTTTGCCAGGTGTAAAACCTTAAACAGTCCATAAAGCAACAGATAAAGCATCAGTAATGACAGAATCATTGTTGCAAGGGTTGCCTCAAGGGAATACGAGCCAAAAGTCACCAGAACATAGCCGGGGTCATCACTCAGCAGAATTGATAAATAGGTGCCAAGTCCAAGTGCGAGCAATATATATATGAACAGTCTGGCCATTGGTTATTGCGCTCCTCCTTGCTCATTTGTGTCAAGAAGCAAGGATTCCAGTAAGCCAAGTGCATTACTTAACGGAGGCCGTTCAAGATTTATATTTTCTGTCTGTAGTTGCTGAAGACTTCTCAGGATGTTTGCTTTTGAACCAACGGAATCGGCAATATTCTGTTCACTGAGCCGATACACTTCACTGACACTGTCGAGATAGATTTCTTCTCGGCCCAGCAACAGCGCCAGTTTTGCCTGTTCTATTTGAAGCAGAATTGTTTGCTGCAGAAAACTGATCTGTTCCGGATTCAACGGGAGTCTGGGCGGCTCATCCAGCCTGCGTATGGTGAAGTAGCGACGAAAGAAATTACCAAGCCCCGACATGATGCCATCCGTCGCGGATGACAGCGTAGAGTCCGCATTACGAAACTCATCACTGGGCTCAAGCTCTGGGCCGAAGCGAATCATGCTCATCTCATCGGCCAGTTCAGTCAGTCGCAGGAAAAGTCCGGAAACATCTACTGCTCGGGTATTGTTCAATACCGTAAGATCTGAACGAACCAGCTCAGTGATTCTGTTTACGGCCGGATCTTCAATCCGGGAAAGCAAATTATGACTTTGTTGATACAGATTACGGGTAATCTCAAGTTCCCGGCCTTCCAACAAATAACGTTGTGCCAGCCTCATCAGGGAGGCGGCTTCGTTGAGCTGTACCAGGCGGTCACTCCCGGCGGAACTGTTAATACCCAATCTCAAGGCAGCCAGTTCCTGAGTGAGACTATCCAACCTGGCATTCTGTTGATTGATCAGAATTTCTGAACTGGCCGAATTGCTTTCGGAAAGTTCCAGGTCCTGCTGCTGGTTGGCCAACTGAAGGGAAAGCGTTGTGATACTGTCATCGTGTACAGCCAGCTCTGCCAGTAAACCATCGATGCGCTTCATTTGCTGCCAGGAAAAGTAGCCCAGCCCGGTGATAGCCAGGACAAGAATCAATCCGATCAAGCCCGGGATAATCGAATACCTGCGCTTATCCTTCAGCTCCACCGAAGCAGCAGGTACTGATTGATTTTCAGTTGGCACAGAATCTGTTGCTTCCTTAGCGGGTTCAGCCATGGGCTTTTTCCACCCCAGTCACGACTGAATCATCATCAGCCGCCCTGAGCAGGTTTATGGTTTCAAAGCCAAGTTTTGCTGCCAGACTTTGCAAACGTTCAGAAGATACAAATATGGGAATCTTCCTGTAATCCTGATAAATCCCGTCAAACAGGGAGATGAAATTGTGCAGGGCTTCTGCACTGCTGAAAACAATGCCATCAGGTTTTCTTCGGTTAATAATTTCCTGCAGATAATGTTCGCTGAAACTGGGCAGCGTTCGTTTGTAAAGTTCAATATAGGTAACTTCTACGCCTTTTCCCCTAAGTGAATTCGCCAGTAATTCCCTGCCGCCCTTCCCCCGAAAAATCAGCGCCCTTTTTTTCTTCAGGCTTTTCTTTTCCAGGATTTTACGGATTTCAGGCAGTATCAACAGGGCTTCTGTGCTCATCGCTTTTTTTGGATAAACGGCTTTTAGGCCATAAGCCTCAATCACTTTTGCAGTTGATGGTCCAGGTGCAAAATAGGTAGGCTTATCCGGGTATTTTGACAACTCCGTTTCCAGTAACTCCATCGCCAAATGGGCAGCATTGGTACTGATAAAAAAGACCATGTCATAGTCTTTCAATTTTTTGACAACCGACTTCATTTTTTTATCAGGCTGGATCTGCTCAATCTGGATCATTGGCAGATGTAACACTTCTGCGCCTTTACTCTTGAGCATGTCACTCAATTGATCTGCCTGTCCACGGGGACGGGTAATCCACAGGGTGATATTGCTTAAAGGTTTCTCAGCCATGACCGACTTGATCCAGTAATCGTTGTGCGCCCTGTTCAAGGAGTTTTTCCGCAACGGCTATCCCCAGACTTACAAAGTTCTCAACGGAATCCGACAGGTTGGCACTGAGAATTTCATCGCCATTGATGGCGCCGACAATCCCTTTCAGGCTGAGCGTGTCTGACTCAAGATTAGCCAGGCTGGCTATGGGGACCTGACAGCCACCATGCAATCTGGCATTCATTGCTCTTTCTGCATTGACACAGATCGCCGTTTCAGTGTGATTAAGCACTCCCAGCAGCTTTGTCAGTTCTGCATCGTCCAGTCGGCTTTCAATTCCAACGGCGCCCTGGCCGCCAGCAGGAAGACAGATGAACGTATCCAGTTTTTCCCTGATACGCTCCTGCAAGCCCAGCCTTTTCAACCCGGCAGCGGCCAGAATAATCGCATCATAATCGCCATTATCCAGCCTGCTTAAGCGTGTATTCACATTGCCCCGTAGATCCCTGATCCGGATATCCGGCCTCACAGCCCTGAGTTGACATTGACGGCGCAGACTTGAGCTGCCGACAACGGCACCTTCGGGCAGATCGTAAAAAGATTGAAAGCGGTTGGAAACGAAGGCATCGTGATAATCTTCCCGCTCACAAATCGCGCTCAGTCCCAGGCCCTCAGGAAACTCCATGGGCACATCCTTCATGGAATGCACAGCGATATCTGCGCTGCCATCCAGCAGCGCGACTTCCAGTTCTTTGATAAAGAGT
>CAZKJY010000251.1:0-3607 GCA_964553165.1 uncultured Enterobacteriaceae bacterium | reverse complement strand
GATTGATTTTCCGGTCAGCGGAGTGATACCCGGCTGGACCGAAGCTTTGCAGATGATGAGCCCCGGCGCCAAATACAAACTCTATATCCCCCACCAGCTTGCCTATGGAGAGCGCGGTGCCGGTGAAGTTATCCCTCCCTTTACCACCCTTATTTTCGACGTTGAATTATTGGAAATTTTGTAAGCGATATGGCAACCCTGAAACCTTTCCGGGGCATTCGTCCCGGCAGGGAGCAAGCCCACAAAGTGGCGGCTCCTCCTTATGATGTCCTGAGTAGCGCTGAAGCCAGAGTCATGGCAGCAGGCAATCCGATCAGTTTTCTGCATGTTAACAAACCGGAGATTGATCTCGATCCGTCCATTGATGTGCATGATGACCGGGTTTATCAACGCGGGGCTGAAAACCTGCAGGCATTCCTCAGAGACGGGGTTCTGTCGCAGGATGAACAGCACCATTTTTACGTCTACCGCCAGCACATGGGTGAGCATGTGCAGACAGGTCTGGTCGCCGTTGCCTCTGTCGAGGAATACGAAAACAACCTGATCAAGAAGCATGAGTTTACCCGTCCTGAAAAAGAGGATGACCGGGTCAAGCACATGGATGTGGTGAATGCCCAGGTTGGTCCGGTCTTTCTGACCTATCAGGCAGATGCCGACATAGACAGGCTTATCGCTGAAATTGTCACTGAAGCTGCCGAGTATGATTTCACGCTGCCTGATGGCATCCGCCACGTGCTCTGGCTGGTCAGTGATGCCGATAAAATCGCGGCCATTGAAACAGCTTTTCAGAAAATCCCCTGCCTTTATGTGGCCGATGGACACCATCGTTCAGCGGCAGCAACCCGGGTCAAGAACCTGCGGCAGCAGGCCAATCCCTCGCATACCGGCAAGGAAGCCTACAATTATTTTCTGGTCGTGGTGTTTCCGCATGATCAGATGCAGATTCTGGATTACAACCGCGTGGTTACCGATCTGAACGGACACAGTGAAGAGGATTTTCTGGCGGCGCTGGAAAGTAAATTTCTTGTCACCCTGGAAGATAAAGCCTGCAAACCTGCTGCGCTGCACGAATTCGGCATGTATCTGGACGGTCAGTGGTATTCGCTGAAAGTGCGTGATGGTGTAGTCGATGAAAATGATCCGGTTTCCCGACTGGATGTGGCCGTGCTGCAGGATAATGTCCTCAGACCCCTGCTGGGAATTGAAAATCCGCGTGTCGATAAGCGCATTGATTTTATCGGCGGCATCCGTGGTATGGCGGAACTGGAAAAACGTGTGGATAACGGCGAATTTATCGTGGCGTTTTCCTGCTATCCGACGTCCATTGAGCACCTGATGGCGATTGCCGATGCCGGGGAAGTGATGCCACCAAAATCCACTTGGTTTGAACCCAAGCTGCGCAGTGGTCTGGTGATTCACTCGCTTGACGAGAACTGATCAGGTTTCTGGCTCACCAGTTTGATTTTCCTTGCTAGCGTTTGCGAGGCGTGGTGCCAAACCACGGTCTAAATAAGGCAAGCGTCACATCGAAGCAAGAGTGACAGCGGGCAATCCTCTCAGAATGCGATTACGGTGAACAGGGCCTGATGCCGGGTAGCGAAATTGGCGCAAGGGTTCTGACCAGTTCCAGAAAATTTTCCTGCCAGGGGGCTGCATCCTCTCGCGTGGCGGCATAGAGCCGACACCATAAACCGTCCTTGCCCAGCGGCAGGGTCTTGATATATCCCTGATCCGCTTCCCGCTGCACTGACCAGGCCGGCAACATGCTCAGGCCACGGCCACTGGCTGTCAATTGCACAATGGCAAGCGTTAACTCGGCGGTGCGTCTTGCCCGTGGACTGATACCGGCGGGTCTCAGAAAATGCCGGATACCGTCGAGCATGTTGTCATCGACCGGATAATGGATCAGGGTTTCCTCCGCAAAGTCTTCCGGCTTGAGGAAGGGACGACCAGCCAGAGCATGCTTGGGGGAACAGCAGCCGACCATTTCAAAATCAAACAGCGGATGATAGCGGATGCCTTCGCGCTGATCGGGTTCGGTATGTACGGCCAGATCGGCCTCATCGGTCAACAGCAGGGCTACCGGATCCGGAGTCAGGCCTGAGACCAGGTCCTGTTCCACTTCCGGCCACTGGTCACGGAATCTGTCCATGGTTGGCATCAGCCAGTCAAAACAGCTGTGACATTCGATGGCAATGCGCAGACGCCCCACCGAGCCGGCAGCAATGCGCGAGATGTCACGTTCCGCGGAATCGATGGTGGGGAGCACCTGACGCGCCAGATTGAGCAGGTGTTCACCCGCGGGCGTAAAACGGATTGGATTGCTTTTACGTTCGAACAGGGTGGTGGCATAGTGATCTTCCAGCTGCTTGATCTGTTGCGACAGCGCCGACTGGGTGACATGGATGTGCTGCGCGGTACGGGACAGGGTGCCGGTGTCGGCCAGGGTCTGCAGCAGGCGGAGGTGACGGAGTTCCAGTGGCGATCTCATAATTAGAATAATTAATGTTATTTATAAATTTATATAATTTGACCTTATAAATGCCTTCAGGGATGATAGCAAGCATTTTTAGCTGCCAGCAGGGTAACTGCGCGATGAATTTTGCCGATAAACACGAGGAAGTCTCTGTTTCCTTTGAGTTTTTTCCGCCAGCCGATCTCAACAAGGCGGACAACTTCTGGGCCTCGGTGACGGATCTGGCCGACTTGAAGCCATCCTTCATTTCCCTGACCTATGGCGCTGGGGGTTCCGGGCGCGAGCGCAGCCTGGCGATCCTGGAAAGACTCCTGCAGGAAAAGCGGGTGACCCCTGTTGCCCATCTGACCTGTGTTGCAGTCAGCAAGGCAGAGGCTGATGACATGGCCAGGCAGTTTCATGCTCTCGGCATCAATCGCCTGGTTGTCCTGCGTGGTGATCCACCAGGCGGTGAAAAAAAGTTTACGCCGCATCCGCAGGGTTATGCCAATGCCACAGAATTTATGCTGGGTCTGAATAAAGTTGCGGATTTTGATATGAGTGTTGCCGCGTATCCGGAGAGACATCCGGAATCACCTTCCCTGGCGCATGAAATTGACGTCATGAAGCAGAAGGTGGATGCCGGCGCCAAACGATTCATTACCCAATTCTTTTTTGATACGGATACCTATCTGCGTTTTGTTGACAGGGCCAGAGCAGCGGGAATTACTGTGCCGATCATCCCTGGCATACTGCCCATCGTTAATTTTGAACGGGTAAAAACCTTCGCGGCAGCCTGTGGTACCCGAATTCCAGCCTGGCTGGCGCAGCTGTTTGAGGGAGTTGAAGCCTCATCGACAGTGAACAACATGCTGGCCGCTGCGGTGTTGATTGATCAGTGCAACACCTTATACGCGGAAGGGGTGAGGGATTTCCATTTCTATACCCTGAATAAATCAGAGTTAACCCGTGCCGTGTGTCACGCATTAGGCATTCGTCCAGAACCCGGAAAATAATATGTCACACCAGCAGCTTTTTATTGAAACCCTCGGCAACAGGATCATGTTTCTTGATGGTGCCATGGGCACCATGATCCAGAGTCATGGCTTGCAGGAAGTGGATTTCAGAGGTGAGCGTTTCAAGGTTCACCAG
>CAZKJY010000250.1:0-3609 GCA_964553165.1 uncultured Enterobacteriaceae bacterium | reverse complement strand
CGGCAATCAGTTCCTGCAAGGCTGGCAACAAGGTACTGACACGCGCATCGAGAATTTCACAGTGTGACATGTTGGTAATGAAGCTGCTGCTCTTCTCCCTGAAGCCAATCAGCACCTGCTGCTTTTTATGGACATAGCGGACTGCCAGTCTGGCTTTACGCCGGTAAGCAAACAGTGGTCCTCTTAAGGATGGCAGGTGCTCATAATCTGAAGTGCCCAGGGCATGCTGCAGAAGTTCATGCAGTACGCTTTCCTTAAAGGCCAGCTGAGCCTCGGGTTCAAAATGCTGCAGGCTGCAGCCACCACAGATCGAGGCATATTCACAGGGAGGTTCGACACGATGTGGAGAGGCTTTCAGAACTGTCTGGGTTTTAGCCTGATCAAAAGCATCACGGCGCTCTGTATAAACTGCTGACACCTGTTCACCGGGAAGCGCATCCTCAACGAAAACCACTTTCCCTTCAAGGTGGGCAATTCCCCGGCCCTCATGGCTGAGCTTTTCTATCTCAAGAACCACTGCCTCCTTGGGCAATCGCTGCCGTCTCTTTCTGTGCATGAAACCCCTGTTGATTAACTGGCAGAAAATACGCCGCTGGACAAGTAACGGTCACCACGATCACAGATGATTGCCACGATCACCGCATTTTCCAATTGCTTGGATAACTGCAGGGCAGCATACACTGCGCCGCCGGAAGAAACGCCGCAGTGAATCCCTTCTTTTCTGGATAATGCACGCATGGTCGCTTCCGCCTCCTGTTGTCCGATATCCAGCACTTGATCAACCCGCTCCCGCTCATAAATTTTTGGTAGATAGGCTTGTGGCCAACGACGAATTCCTGGAATTCTGGCATCTTCCTTGGGCTGCAGCCCGATGATCTTCACCGCCGGATTTTTTTCCTTCAGGTATCTGGAGACACCCATAATGGTGCCGGTTGTTCCCATGGAACTGACGAAATGGGTAATCGTGCCCTGGGTATCGCGCCAGATTTCAGGTCCAGTGCCTTCATAATGCGCCAGATAGTTATCGGGATTGCCAAACTGATCGAGCACTTTGCCCTTGCCTTCAGCCTGCATCTTCATGGCAAGATCACGCGCACCTTCCATACCAGCAGCTTCGGAAACCTCAATCAGTTCAGCCCCGTAGGCAGTCATAGAATCCTTGCGCTCCTGCGTCGAGTTGGCTGGCATGATCAGTTTGAGCTGATAGCCCCGAATAGCAGCCACTAGTGCCAGCGCAATACCGGTATTGCCACTGGTTGCTTCAATCAGCGTGTCCCCAGGACTGATTTCACCTCGTGCCTCTGCCCTGGCAATCATGCTGAAGGCTGGCCGATCCTTCACCGAACCGGCAGGATTGTTTCCTTCCAGTTTAACCAGAATCGTGTTGGAGGTCGTGCCGGGTAAGCGTTGCAAACGTACCAGCGGTGTGTTTCCAATTGCACTTTCAATCGTGGGAAAAGTCATGGATTCCATTGCCTGAACGAAAGGAAAATTCTAACCCGAAGCCAGGTCTGGTAAAAGCAAGGCCTCAGTTATTTTTGCTGAAGAAAAATTTGCTGCTGAGCTCCCTGCTCCCCAGATGGACAGCGAAGGCTGTCCGTAACAGACGTTTGGCATATTTCAGTGTGCTGGCCTCAGCAAAATCCTTTGCGGCGATCCTGTAGAGTTCCCTGTGGGGATAGTATTTCCGGGCCGATTCATCGGTGCTACTTACTGCCTCAAAACCATTTTCCGCACTGAAGTGATAATAGCTGGCAGGCATATCGTCTGCCATTTCGGTAAAGAGGCTGAAATCAATCCCGTAGCCCAGCAGTTCCAGCAAATCAATTTCAAAGCAGCGCAGTGTCGGTTCTATCTCGCTGTCAGTGGACAGTTCGTTCAGCGTTTTCTCATATAAGCAAAATACATCCGGATCGCCTTCCTGTCGGTGCAACAACCTGGAAAGCAGCTCATTCAGATACAAGGCAGCAAACAGCCTGCGCTGCTGAAAAATCAGCGGGCGACTGAGGGCTTCTACCTGGATCAGGGTTTTGAGTTCGTTTTTACCCGAGAGATCCACCTGCAAAGGGATGAAGGCCTGTAACAGGGCCTTGTTTCTGGATTTGGCACTTCTGACACCTCTGGCTATGGCACTCACCCGACCATGGTCCCGGGTAAGAAAATCAAGCAGCAGGCTGGTATCCCTGAATGGTCGACTGTGTAACAGATAGGCTGCTTGTGAACGGATTGTGCCAGTCATCTGCATCAGTCCTGATCATGGTACCCCAGGCTGCGCAGGGCCCGTTCATCATCAGACCAGCCGCGTTTTACCTTGACCCACAAATTGAGCATGACCCTGGCACCAAACAGCGCTTCCATGTCACGTCGCGCTTCACTGCCGATAAGCTTGAGGCTTTGTCCCTGACGGCCGATGAGAATTTTCTTCTGGCCTTCACGCTCCACAATAATCAGGGCACTGATATGCAAAACCCCCTTGTCGAGCTTGAATTCCTCAATTTCGACATTCACTTCATAGGGCAGTTCATCACCCATTTGCCGGGTGATTTTCTCGCGCACAAACTCGGCCGCCAGAAACCGAGAATTTTTATCCGTCAACTGATCTTCAGGATACAGGTAATCTCCTGTTGGCAGATATTGGATGATGACTTTTTCAAGGGCCTCGATGCCGATGTTCTTGAGTGCAGAAAGCGGGATGATTTCCCTGAAATCATATTTTGATTTGAGTTTTTCTATGTAGGGCAAGAGGCTGCTTTTGTCTGCCATGCGATCAATCTTGTTGATCAGCAGGAGGACAACGGCCCTGCTGTTTTCAAGACTCCGCAAGACCAGTTCATCATCCTGTGTCCATTTCCCTTCTATCATGAACAGCACCAGATCAACATCGCTGATGGTGTTGGTTACCGTTTTGTTCATGAAGCGGTTAAGCGCCTTATCAACACCTGCATGGAGGCCGGGCGTATCCACAAAGATGATCTGTGCGTTTTCGGTGGTTTTTATGCCCAGCAGGCGGTGTCGGGTAGTCTGGGGTTTGCGGGAAGTAATGCTGACTTTCTGGCCAAGGACATGATTCAGCAGCGTTGACTTGCCAACATTGGGTTTGCCGACGATCGCGACAAATCCACAATGTCTATCGGTGCCCTGCTTTTCCGCCTCAGTCACTACAGCTCGCTTTTCCGCTCATTGAATTAAATGCGCAGCTGTGCCAGCACTGCTGCTGCGGCCTGCTGCTCAGCTTCCCGGCGACTACTGCCTTTTCCCAGCACCGCCGAATCCAGCAGGGAGATTTTACAGCTTACGGTAAATTCCTGCTCGTGATCCTTGCCTTCCAGAGCAGATAATTCATATTCCGGCAGCTCCAGCCTCTGGGACTGCAGGTATTCCTGCAAACGGGTCTTTGCATCCTTGCTCGCCAGATCCGTTTCGCTATTCAGGGCTGCCAGTCTTGAGGCAAACCAGCGCAATACTTCTCCGCGGCAGACAACCAGATCAGAATCGAGATACACCGCGCTGACCAAAGCTTCGAGGCTGTCTGCAAGGATAGACTCCCGGTTGTCACCCCCGCTCTTTTTCTCGCCCTCACCCAGGATCAGGGCCTGCCCGAGTTTCAAT
>CAZKJY010000249.1:0-3656 GCA_964553165.1 uncultured Enterobacteriaceae bacterium | reverse complement strand
AATTTCTTCCGAACCCAGTTTGGTATCACGGGCAATACAGGTCAGTTCCTGAATATGGATGGACGTGAAGCGGTCTTCTTTCACCACACGTTCTGAAATCAGAATCGAGTCTTCGAAGTTATAACCGTTCCAGGGCATAAAGGCGATGCGCATGTTCTGTCCCAGCGCCAGTTCACCCATATCAATGGACGGACCGTCCGCCAGAATGTCACCGGCAGCCACTTCATCACCCACTTTCACCAGTGGACGCTGGTTGATGCAGGTGTTCTGATTGGAACGTGTGTATTTGATCAGGTTGTAGATATCCACACCGGCTTCACCTGTGACTGTCTCATCATCATTGACACGGACGATGATGCGTGCCGCATCAACGCTGTCAATGACACCACCACGCTTGGAGATCACGCAAACGCCGGAATCACGGGCAACATGACGCTCCATGCCGGTACCAACCAGCGGTTTTTCCGCGATCAGGGTCGGGACAGCCTGACGCTGCATGTTTGAACCCATGAGCGCGCGGTTGGCGTCGTCATGTTCCAGGAACGGAATCAGGGAAGCTGCAACCGATACCACCTGTTGCGGACTCACATCCATATAATGAATCTGATCCTTGCTGACGATGGTAAATTCATTCTGGTGTCTCACGGAGACCATGTCTTCAGTGAAACGGCCCTTGTTATCCAGCGGCGAACTCGCCTGGGCAATGACATAATTGCTTTCTTCAATGGCTGAAAGGTACACGATTTCGTCAGTGACCACGCCATCAATCACTTTTCTGACCGGGCTTTCCAGGAAGCCGTATTTATTGGTCTGGGCATAGGTCGCCAGTGAGTTAATCAAACCGATATTCGGACCCTCAGGGGTCTCAATGGGACACACTCGTCCATAATGGGTCGGGTGTACGTCTCGAACTTCGAAACCGGCACGTTCGCGTGTCAGGCCACCCGGTCCCAGAGCCGAAATACGGCGCTTGTGAGTCACTTCCGACAAGGGATTGTTCTGGTCCATAAACTGTGACAGCTGGCTGGAGCCGAAGAATTCCTTGATAGCAGCAGCAACCGGTTTGGCATTGATCATGTCCTGCGGCATCAGGCCTTCGCTGTCTGCCATGGACAGACGCTCTTTCACCGCTCTCTCGACACGTACCAGACCAACACGGAACTGGTTTTCAGCCATCTCACCCACTGAGCGGATACGACGGTTACCCAGATGGTCGATATCATCCACCATGCCGTAACCATTTCGAATACCCACCAGGGTTTTAATAACGTCAACGATATCCTCACGGCTGAGAACACCAGGGCCATCAGAGCTTTCGCGACCCAGGCGACGATTGAACTTCATGCGTCCCACTACTGAAAGGTCGTAACGCTCTTCAGAGAAGAACAGATTGGCAAAGAGGTTTTCGGCAGATTCTTTTGTCGGCGGTTCACCAGGTCGCATCATGCGATAGATTTCAACCAGGGCATCCAGACGGGTTTCAGTCGTATCGGTACGCAGGGTATCCGAAATAAAAGGCCCGCAATCCAGATCATTGGTATAGATGGTCTGAAATTCCTTGACCTTGGCTGCACTGAGTTTTTCCAGTACGTCTTCAGTAATTTCCGTATTACAGGGCAGCATCACCTCGCCGGTCTCTTCATCAATGATGTCGGTTGCCAGCGCATTACCGAGGACAAAGTCCACCGGTACATCCAGCTTGGTGAGATTGGCTTTTTCCATTTCACGGATATGGCGGGCAGTAATACGTGAACCCGCATTTACAATCACGTTACGCTTGTGCTTGATATCAAAATTCAGCACCACACCTCGCAGCCGAGAGGGCACCAATTCGACAGACAGGGCACCATCCTTGCCGATATAGAAGGTGGTGTTGTCATAAAACATTTCCAGAATTTCCTGGGTACTGTAATCCAGAGCCTTCAGGAGGATGGTCGCCGGCAGCTTGCGACGACGGTCAATTCGTACATAAACCAGGTCCTTGGGATCAAACTCAATATCCAGCCATGAACCGCGGTAAGGAATGATGCGTGCAGAGTAAAGCAGCTTGCCGGAACTGTGGGTCTTGCCCTTGTCATGATCAAAGAAAACGCCGGGCGAACGGTGCAACTGAGAAACCACTACTCGCTCGGTGCCGTTGATCACAAAGGTTCCGCTGTCAGTCATCAGGGGAATTTCACCCATATAGACTTCTTGCTCTTTGATATCCTTGATAACTTTGGCTGTTGATTCTTTTTCGTAAATAATTAGCCTGACTTTGACTCGCAATGAAACGGCATAGGTTGTGCCGCGCAGGATACATTCACTGACATCAAATTCCGGCTTACCCAGTCGGTAGCTGACGTATTCCAGCAATGCTTTGCCCGAATAGGAAACAATAGGAAAGACTGACTTGAAGGCGGCATGCAAGCCCTGATCCAGACGCTCTTCAGGCGGGACCTCGGCTTGCGTAAACTGTTTGTAGGAATCAATCTGGATTGCCAGAAGATAGGGAATATCCATAACACTTTGCAATCTGCTGAAAGCCTTACGGATACGTTTTTTCTCAGTATATGAATATGCCATCAATGGTACCTAATCAGCGTTTTTCTGAATATTGCTGCCTGTAAGCAGCTTCCTAGCATTTTCTTTTGTTTGCACTGCTAAGAGTGCAAGAAGACACAGTCTGCAGTCTGCCCCTTCTTTTTTATCAACTCAGGGTCTGCCTCAACGGCAGACCCTGATAGCTGATTTATTTAAGCTCGACAGTAGCGCCAGCCTCTTCAAGCTGTTTCTTGAAGTCTTCGGCTTCTGCTTTGCTTGCCCCTTCCTTAACAGGAGAAGGCGCGCCATCAACCAGATCTTTGGCTTCTTTCAGGCCCAGACCGGTGATCGCACGTACTGCTTTAATGACATTCACTTTCTTGTCACCGGCAGAAGCAAGAATCACATCAAACTCATCTTTTTCAGCAGCAGCGGCAGCATCACCACCACCGGCTGCGACAGGCGCTGCAACTGCTACAGCAGCAGCTGCTGAAACGCCAAACTTTTCTTCCATGGCTGAAACCAATTCGACCACATCCATGACCGACAGTTCAGCAATACCTTCCAAAATTTCTTCTTTAGACAGAGACATAAGACTCTCCTTTTAAAAATTTATTGACAGTTATGTAACGAATTACGCTGCTTCCTGTTTCTGGTCGCGAACCGCAGCAACAGCACGAGTGACTTTTGTAGGCACTTCGTTGACAGTTCGGGCCAGTTTGGTAACCGGTGCCAGCATGACACTCATCAGAGTGGCAATTGCCTGATCATAAGTTGGCAATTTAGCCAGAACATCAATCTGATCAGCTGACAACAGCTTTCCACCTACAGCGAGTGCTTTCACATCAAAATCATCATTGTCCTTGGCAAAGTCCTTGAGGACGCGCGCGGCGGCACCTGGATCTTCCTGGGAAAATGCTAAAATTGTGGGACCTACCAGCGCTTCGCTCAGACACTCATAATCCGTGTCCGCTACTGCGCGCTTCAACAGGGTGTTTCTGACGACTCGCAGATAAACCTTGTTTTCACGTGCCGTTTTACGCAGGGCAGTAAGTTCCTCTACAGTCACACCACGGTAATCCGCGAGCACTGCAGACAAAGCACTTTTAGCAGCTTCGTTGACTTCAGCAACA
>CAZKJY010000248.1:0-3665 GCA_964553165.1 uncultured Enterobacteriaceae bacterium | reverse complement strand
CTTCTTCCTATATTCTGTAATTAAGCCGCTCTGTCATCACCTTTGAGTGATGAGGGTGGCCAATTTTCTAATCGAAGACCTAAAGAAAGCCCGCGTGAAGCCAGGACATCTTTAATTTCAGTCAGTGATTTTTTACCCAGGTTCGGGGTTTTCAGCAGTTCCACTTCGGTACGCTGAATCAAATCACCAATGTAATAAATATTTTCTGCTTTCAGGCAGTTAGCCGAGCGCACGGTAAGCTCCAAATCATCAACCGGACGCAGCAGAATTGGATCAATTTTGTCTTCCTGTTCTTCCGGCTCTTTGACTGCATCACTCTGCAGGTCAACAAAAACGCTCAGCTGGTGCTGTAAAATAGTTGCGGCCTGACGGATGGCTTCTTCCGGATCCAGCGTTCCATTGGTTTCCAGTTCCAGAATCAGTTTGTCCAGGTCAGTACGTTGTTCAACACGTGCATTCTCTACGGTATAAGTAACGCGATTAACCGGCGAATAGGAAGCATCCAGCATCAGCTTGCCAACAGAACGGGTATCATCCTCATCACTGATGCGTGAATCAGCAGGAACATAACCACGTCCGGTGCCAACCTTGATACGCATGTTGATTGAACCGTTTTCATTCAGGGTACAGATCAGGTGATCCGGATCAACAATCTGAACATCATGGTCCAGCGTGATATCAGCAGCCGTCACCGGTCCTTTACCGGATTTACTCAGACTCAGCACCACTTCATCATGGGCATTCAGATCAATGGCCAGGCTTTTAAGATTCAGGATGATCTCGATGACATCTTCCTGAACACCTTCAATAGTGCTGTATTCATGCACGACGCCATCAATCTCAACTTCCTCAATGGCGCATCCCGGCATGGAGGACAAAAGAATTCTTCTCAGAGCATTGCCTAATGTATGACCAAAGCCGCGTTCCAGTGGCTCCAGAACTACCTTGGAGCGATACTTGTCTAATTCCTCGACCTGGATGACTTGAGGGGTCAGAAAGTTTGCTAACGAAATCTGCATGTAGTTCCTCTTTGCTCTTCTAGTTAATTAATTAATATGTCCAGTCTAACAGCTCAACTACCCGGACTTACTTCGAGTACAGCTCTACAATCAAGCTCTCATTAATTTCAGCCGGCAACTCACTGCGGTCAGGCTTCTGCTTGAACTGTCCCTCAAGTTTGCTGACATTGACGTCAATCCATTCAACTGGCGCTCTCGCAGCAGCAAGGTCGAGTGCAGACTTGATTCGTAATTGCTCTTTGGCTTTACCCCGGATAGAGACAACATCGCCTTCCTGTACCTGATAGGAAGGAATGTTCACCACTTCACCGTTTACCAGAACAGATTTGTGGGAAACCAGTTGTCTGGCTTCTGCACGGGTAGAACCAAAACCAATGCGATAGACCACATTATCAAGACGGCTTTCAAGCAGCTGCAGCAGGTTTTCGCCTGTTGCACCTTTCAGCCTTGCAGCTTCCTTGTAATAGGAACGGAACTGCTTTTCGAGTATGCCGTACATGCGGCGTACCTTCTGCTTTTCACGCAACTGAACGCCATAATCTGACAGGCGACCACGACGCTGGCCATGCTGACCAGGCTGGGTTTCAGCTTTGCATTTATCTTCCAGAGAGCGCACACCGCTCTTCAGAAACAGGTCAGTACCTTCTCTTCTGGATAACTTACATTTTGGGCCTAAATAACGGGCCATAATACTCTCCTGTCTCTTCCTGACTTAGACGCGTCGTCGCTTGGGTGGGCGACAACCGTTATGTGGAATCGGGGTTACATCGGTAATATTGCTGACTTTCAGTCCGCAGGCATTCAGTGCACGTACGGCAGATTCCCGTCCCGGTCCCGGGCCATTTACACGAACATCAACATTTTTCAGACTATAAAGCTCAACGGCTGCTCTACCCGCTTTCTCGGCAGCCACCTGGGCAGCAAACGGGGTGCTCTTACGTGAACCACGAAAACCGGATCCACCGGAAGTTGCCCAGCTCAGGGCATTACCCTGACGATCCGTGATGGTCACAATCGTGTTATTAAAAGAGGCGTGAATATGGGCAACACCATCAGAAACTGATGATCTTGCTTTCTTTCGCACTTGCGGGGCAGGTTTAGCCATTAACGTTTACCTTACTTGGAATCTGTTAGTTGCGAATTGGTTTACGCGGGCCTTTACGGGTCCGGGCATTGGTTTTTGTTCGTTGACCACGAACCGGCAAACCCCGGCGATGACGGATGCCGCGGTTGGTGCCAAGATCCATCAAACGCTTGATGTTCATGGAAACTTCACGACGCAGGTCACCTTCAATGTTGAGTTTGCTGATTTCATTACGTAATGCATCCAGCTTCTCTTCGCTGAGATCGCTGACTTTGGTGTCTGGCTCAATACCGGTCGTTGCACAAAGTTGTTTGGCAGTCGTCGGCCCTATGCCATATAAATAGCTTAGTGAAATGACGACGTGCTTATTGTCTGGTATGTTGACTCCGGCAATACGGGCCATATCCTTACTCCAAAATTAAATCTTTTTATTTAATAAATTCAATTAGTTAGTTAACGTTTTTCAGCAGTCCCAAATGTAAAAAGGCGCGATAGCTTATACCCTGGTCCAGGCAAAATCAAGCCAGGTGCTAGCCCTGACGCTGCTTGTGACGGGGCTCTTTACAGATAACCCGCACTGTCCGATTGCGCTTGATAATTTTACAGTTCCTGCACATCTTCTTGACTGAAGCTCTTACTTTCATGATCTAACTCCTAATTCCTCTGTTCCAATTACGCTGTTCAGCGTCTGAAGGAACCAATATTCGATTTCTTCATCAATGATTCATATTGATGCGACATCAGATGCGACTGCACCTGCGCCATGAAATCCATACTCACAACCACAACGATCAATAATGAGGTTCCACCCAGTTGGAAAGGAACATTCGCCGAGGTCTGCAAAAACTGTGGCATCAAACAGATCAGGGTTATGTAGGCTGCGCCAAACATGGTCAGTCTGGTCATGACACTGTCCACATAGTTGGCAGTCTGCTCGCCTGGACGTATACCCGGGATAAATGCGCCGGAACGCTTCAGGTTTTCTGCGATTTCTTTGGGATTAAAAACCAAAGAGGTATAAAAGAAACAGAAAGTCACAATCAGCACGGTAAACAGCAGAATATTCAGTGGCTGACCAGGGCCGAGAATCAGGGCCAGATCCGCGAGAAATTCATAGCCGTCATTATTGCCAAACCAGGTCCCAAGTGATTGCGGAAATAACAGAAACGAGCTGGCAAAAATCGCCGGGATAACTCCGGCCATATTGACTTTGAGCGGCAAATGACTGGACTGTCCCTGGTACATTTTACGGCCCTGCTGGCGCGGTGCGTAATTCACTGTAATACGGCGCTGTGCACGTTCCACAAAGACCACGGCAGCAATAACCACGGCAGCAATAACAGCTACGACGAACAGGGCCAGCGGCTGTATCTGTCCTTCAGCAGCCTGTTCCAGTGCCTGCCCGATTGCGGTCGGCAAACTGGCAACAATCCCTGCGAAAATCAACAGGGAAATTCCATTCCCCACGCCACGCTCGGTGATCTGTTCACCCAGCCACATCAGGAACATGGCACCGGTGATCAGGGAAACAATCGCGGTAAAGTAAAAGCTGAAATTGGCCT
>CAZKJY010000247.1:0-3666 GCA_964553165.1 uncultured Enterobacteriaceae bacterium | reverse complement strand
CCGGTCGGTTCATCGGCCAGCAGAATGGCGGGTCTGACCACCATGGCACGGGCAATGGCGACGCGCTGACATTCACCGCCGCTGAGCTGGTGCGGAAAATGGTCAAGTCGGTGCGCGAGACCAACCTGGTCCAGCGCCTCGCGGGCCTTTTCAGTGGCCTGTCGGTCCTTGAACAGATCCAGTGGCAGGGAGACGTTTTCCAGCGCAGTCAGGTGGGACATCAGATGGAACTGCTGAAAGATAATGCCGATATTCTGTGCGCGGAATTTTGATAAGGCTTCTTCGCTGAGCTTCGCCATATCCTGACCGTTGAGCAGGATCTCTCCTGAACTGGGACTGTCGAGTCCGGCCAGCAGACTCAGCAGTGTGGACTTCCCGCTGCCTGACTGGCCGAGAATGGCGACGGTTTCCCCGGCCTGCATGGACAGGTTGAGATCCTTCAGTACCTCAATCGGTTCCGGGGAAGCGGCGGTTTCAAAGCGTTTGTAGAGGTTCTTGACGTCCAGAATCATCGGCAGGCTTATGGTGCTCAGGGTAAAAGTGGCAGTAAAAAATCATAGACATGGCCGGCCACAATTTCCGCACCCCGCACATTGGGATGAATGCCGTCAGCCTGATTGAGTTCAGTGATCCCGGCCACATCCTGCAGCAGGAAAGGCATCAGGGGGATGTCATGGGCTTCGGCAAGATCCGGGAAAACAGCAGCAAAATCCTCGGTATAGGCCTGCCCCATATTGGGCGGAATCAGCATGCCGGCGAGAGCGACCTGAACGCCATTGGACTGGGCAAATTCAATGGTTTCCTGCAGATTCTGCTTCATATTCTCGACACTCAGTCCGCGCAGCCCATCGTTGGCACCCAGGGCCAGAAACACCAGATCAGGTTGTGAACGGATGTACCACTGCATGCGTTCCAGCGCACTGGCCGACGTGGAGCCGCTGATGCCGGCATTGATGATGTTAACGTGGTTGTAGCCTTCTTCACGCAGGCGGGATTCTATCAGGCTGGGGTAGGACTGTTCAGCGTCCAGACCCAGCCCTTCGGTCAGGGAATCCCCGAGAAAAACAATGGTAAAAGGGTCCTGTGCCTGACTTTGCAGCGGCAGACCTAACAATAAAAGACTCAGTAACAGCGTTCGCATCATCGCGATATTCTATCCTAAAGCGGAAGCGGGAATAGGTTGGATTGTGAAAAACCGGTGGAAACGCAATGTTTCCACCGGTATCCGGATTACATGCTCAGCAATTCGCTGTAGATGGCGGCAATCATCTCCCTTGGATCCCCCCAGCGATCATCATACTCGGCAGTCAGGCCTGCGGCCTGAATCTGTGCCAGGCTCATGCCATCAGCGATAGCGCTTTTGACGCGATTACTGATGGTGATGAACATATGCAGCTGATCACGCACATCTGCTTGTTCACTGAATTCCCCGTGTCCCGGCAGGAACATGGTGTCGGCGTTGGAGATATCCAGCAGGGTCTGGTAGGCCTCAACAATACCGAAAAAACTGCCGCCGGAGCTGGTGTCCACACGGGGATAGGCATTGGTTCGGAATACATCACCGGTGTGGATGAAATTCAGATCACGGAAGTAGACAAAGGAATCGCTGTCCGTATGACCGGGACCCAAATGAAAGACATGGATGTCATGGCCGTTCAGATGGAAATTCATACTCTCGGCAAAGGTCATTACCGGCAGACTCTGACGTTCCTGCCGTGTCGGCATCATGCTGTTCTCGAAACCGTCGATAATGTGCTTACGGACATTATCGTGCGAGACAATGACCGCCCCCTGGGCCGCCATGTTGGCGTTACCACCGACATGATCGCCGTGATTATGGGTATTGAAGACAAAACGCACAGGCTCGTTGGTCAGTTCACTGATGGCATCCAGGATTTTGTCCGAGAGCGGCGCAAACTGGTCATCAATCAGGAAGACGCCGTCCTCGCCAATGGACACGCCGATATTGCCGCCCCGGCCTTCAAGGTAATAAACGCCTTCGTACAATTGATGGGGGATGATCTCGACATCACTCATGTCCTGTTGTGCCAGGGCCGTGAGCGACGGGAGGAGCAGGGTGCCTAACAGACAGGCTGGGATGGTTTTAAATGTCATGTATAGCCTCTTGTTGGTGATGTCCTGAACTTGTTCAGGCCCGAGAATACGATGTGCGGCCACAAGCTTCAATAGAAATGCAGGCAAATAGCCATCAAGTCCCATAAAATCTATATTATTTATTGTACTATTACAATTTATAATACTATAATTCAGACTATTTCAAACAGCTGTCATACTCCGGCAACAAACTATGAATACAAAGACACTCTGTTTGGGGGTGCTAAGCCTTGGCAAAGCCTCAGGCTATGACATCGTCAAACAGCTAGAACAGATTTTCAGCCACTTCGTTGATGTCAGCGCCAGTGGCGTCTATCCGGCATTGAAAAGCCTCCATGCCGAGGGCCTGGTGCAGTATGAAGATGTTGCCCAGGACACACTGCCCAACAAAAAGATTTTTGAACTGACGGAAAAAGGCAGACAGCGATTTCAGCGGGAGCTGGAAGTTCTGCCACCGACTCACAAGGTGCGCTCCCAGTTCATGCTGCTGCTGTTTTTTGCCGAATGGCTTTCCAGTGAACGTCTCGGCTGTATTTTGCAGGAACGTCTGGATGAGCTGAACCGCTTTATTAAAGACGAAGAAGAATGGCGTAAACAGGTCGAACAAAGTGATAGTCAATGTTTTTTGCTGGAATATGTGTTGGCCAAAATGAAAGCGGAGAAGGAATTTCTGGAACAGCATGCCGATAAAGTGCTGGACCTGACAGGATCAACACTGGTATCGAAATTGGGAGAAGCTTCATGAAAAATTCATCAACAAGGATAGCAATAGGTATCTGCCTGGCACTGGTGATCTGGATGGCCGCCGGTATGGTGGGTAATGATGACAGTCCGTCACAGCCTGGTGCTGAAGGGATCGCAACTACCACTGCCGATCCCAGGGACAGCCGTGTGCTGGTGGAAGTCACCCCCATGCGTGCCGAGGAAATTACCAGCTATATTCTGAGCAATGGCAGCATTACGCCGGATCGTGAAGTGGTCCTGCGCGCGGAAACCAGCGGCCAGATCGAAAATGTGCTGGTGGAAGAGGGTGCCTATGTTGAGTCAGGCTCGGTGCTGATGCGCCTAGAGATGGATGACCGTGGTATCCGCGAAGAGCAGGCCAGAATCAACCTGCAGGAAAAACAGCGTCTCTATGATGCCACCGTTAACCTGCAGGCGCGGGATTTTGCCTCGCAGACCGAGGTGGATAATGCCCTGACCCAGCTCAAGCTGGCGGAAGTGGAACTGCAACGGGTTCAGCTCGAAATCGAGAAGACCTATATCCGTGCTCCCTTCAGCGGTTATGTGGAAGAAAATCTGGTCGATCTCGGTGAGTATGTCAGCATCGGCAATGAGATGGTGCGTATCGTCGATAATGATCCGCTGGTCGTCACCACCTATATTTCACAGAATGATGTCGGGTATCTGCAAACCGGTGCCGAAAGTATCGTGCAGCTGATTAACGGCGCAGAAAAACGTGGCCGGATTCGTTATATCTCGCCACGGGCCAACGAAGGTACACGGACTTTCCGGGTAGAGATTGCCATCGATAATACCGAGGGTTTGCGA
>CAZKJY010000246.1:0-3666 GCA_964553165.1 uncultured Enterobacteriaceae bacterium | reverse complement strand
TGCTTTACCTTTTTGCTGATGGCGAAGTTTTTCACACCCGTGCCAGTGATGCCCCTTCCCGTAAACTGGTAATGACACTCTGCGACCGTCAAAAGACTCTCTATGAATTAAATGAGCTGACAGAAAATGCAGCTCAGCAGGCTCTCGTCTGTGCCCTGTATAATCAGGGCAGCCTGCTGGAAGCTGAGTGATTCCCTAGCATGAATACGCTTTCCCATAGATTCTGCGTCGCCCCCATGATGGACTGGACCGATCGTCACTGTCGCTATTTTCTGCGTCTGATCACCCGGGAAAGCCTGCTTTACACTGAAATGGTAAGCTGTGGTGCCCTTCTCTATGGAGACCGTGACCGCTTACTTGGATTCAATGCTGCCGAGCAGCCTGTCGCCATTCAGCTCGGCGGCAGCAACCCCTTAGAGCTCGCGGAATGCAGTCGCATGGCAGAACAGGCTGGATACCGTGAAATCAATCTCAATGTCGGCTGTCCAAGTGACCGTGTCCAGCAGGGCAAAATCGGAGCCTGCCTGATGGCAGAGCCTGCCCTGGTTGCTGAATGCGTCTCGGCAATGCAGGCTGCCGTCTCAGTACCTGTCACCGTCAAATGCAGGATAGGTATCGATGACATGGATTCCTATGAGGCTCTGGCAGACTTTATTACACAGGTCAGTTCGGCAGGCTGTCGCTGCTTCATCATTCATGCACGGATTGCCGTGCTCGAAGGCCTGAGCCCAAAACAGAACCGAGAGATCCCGCCACTGAATTATCAACGTGTCTATGACATCAAGGCGAATTTCCCGCAGCTGGAAATAATTATCAATGGTGGCATCCTTTCCCTGGATGATGCGCAGCAGCACCTTTCCAAAGTCGATGGGGTAATGGTTGGCCGTGAGGCCTATCAGAACCCCTATTTTCTTGCCCTGGTTGATCGAGAATTTTTTGGCAAAGGCGGGGAAATCCCTGGCCGCTTGCAAATTCTGGAGAACTTACTACCTTATGTCTCCAATGAGTTACAACAGGGCACCGCCTTGCGGCATATCGCCCGGCACATACTGGGACTCTTTCATGGCCAGCCCGGCGGCAGGCAGTTTCGCCGCCACCTGAGCACTTATGCCTATCGGGAGAATGCCGACATCAACGTCCTGAAAACAGCAAAGCAGCTGGTCCAGCAACAGATGGAAATCCAACATGTTACAGAGCATCAATTCGTTCTTTGATAAATACCTCAAGCCAGACAAGCTGCCTGCCAGCGACACCCTGCAGGAAGAACAGCTGCAACTGGCAAGTGCCGCTTTGATGGTGGAAATCTGCAAAGCTGATGACGCTATCGATAACGAAGAAGTTGATAAAATTGCTGAAATCCTGCGTGACAGGTTTGCCCTGAATCCGGAAACCCTGGATGAACTGTTTGATCTGGCCAGGCTGGAAGCAGAAGAAGCCACTTCACTGTACCAGTTTACCAGCCTGATCAACGAAGCCTATGAGTATGAGGCCAAAATTGCCCTCATACACAACTTATGGGAGGTCGCTTTTGTGGATGGCAATCTGGACCACTACGAAGAACACATGATCCGAAAAATTGCAGATCTGCTGTACGTCTCTCACAGTGATTTCATCAAAACCAAACTGGCAGTGAAAAACAGCTAGTTGCGTTTCAGGGCCGAGACCAGGTCCTGGAATTCCATTTTATTGTCTTCACTCAGGGTCATCAGTGCCTGATGGGCAACAATGATTTTCTTTTTAATCACGTCGTCCGGCTCGCTGACGGGGCTTAGTTCACCAAATTCTGCCTGCTGCTTCATGGGCTCTTCGACAATATCAAAAATAATATCGAAACTCATGCCTCTGAGAATTTTGGTGATGTCCTTGTTGGTGGAGATAATGCTGGGTTTGACATTGAATCGATTGCGTAACTGAATGGCCATCTTTGCCAGCAGACCAAGAGCGGTACTGTCGATACCTCTGGTCTCGCTCAAATCGACAATCATGGCATCAAGAATAGCCTTTGAATAAAGGCTGTTGAAATAGTTATCAATAGTTGAACTCATTAGCACGCGAACATCCCCTAC
Source organism: uncultured Enterobacteriaceae bacterium (assembly GCA_964553165.1). Taxonomy (GTDB): domain Bacteria; phylum Pseudomonadota; class Gammaproteobacteria; order Pseudomonadales; family Pseudohongiellaceae; genus UBA5109. The sequence continues at coordinate 1,600 of CAZKJY010000246.1, read as the reverse complement.
CAGTTTAAGAACCGGTATATGGTCGTATTCCGCTGCTAAAATTTTCCCCGAATTCATCGCTTACATCATCCCGCTTTACCTTGGTTCACCCTATTGTTGTTTTTTTTCAGGACCTCTTGCCTGTCGTAGAGCTCAGGTAATGCTACTGCCTTTTCAGATCGCTAATATTCATCACTGCTATGTCATCAGGGACATTTTTCAACTTCTTGAGTTCAAACATCTCACGGATTGGCTGAAACTCCCCGCCACAAGCTTCCACTACCTGGAGTATACGTTTTTCTTTTTCTTCCAGGGTGGACTGGGGCAATGACTCAAGAATCCCGTCTGAGCATAAGGTTAAGGAGCAGTTTTCAAAGGGTATAGTTTCTTCGAAATACTCTGCTTCTGCAAGCAGACCGACCGGAAAACTGCCCCTGCTTACTTCAATAAATGCTGCTTTGCCTTCCTTATAAATGACTGGCAACGGATGATGGCCAGCCACACTGTAAGTCAGCGTGTTCTTCTCCCGGTCCAGGATTCCGACAAACATGGTGATATGCTTGTCCAGTCCGGTATCCAGCAAATCCCTGTTCAGAGAGCTGATAATGGTCGCTGGGGTGAAGCTCCCTGGATAGCGTCCTTTAATATACTCACGGCGCATCTGTTCAGTCCGAAAACGTAACAGGATGGTAATAAACGCTGAAGACGAACCATGTCCTGAAACATCAGCGATATAGAATAAGACCTGATGCTTAGAGACCGGTTTGTAGTCAACCAGGTCTCCACTCAGGAAAAGGGAAGGAACCACCCGGTGGTTAAATTCATAGCCGGCAATTATCTGGGGAGGTTTGGGCAGCATGCTGATCTGGACATGCCTGCCAGCCTGCTGATCTGCCTGAAACAGCTGCAGGTTATTTTCGAGAGCATGGTTTATGTCTTCCAGACGCTTTCTGTAAGCTTCATTTTCCCTGATGATCTGGGCACGCTTGAGACTGCTGTTAATTGATAGCTGCAGCAGGATCAGCTCGGTTACCGGTTTAATAAGATAGTCACTGGCACCCAGTTTCATGGCCTCAACCACATCATCGAGCACTTCCATGTCGGCCAGTACGATGACAGGCTGGGAGGCAGCTACGGAAAAAATGGTTTTAAGGAAATCCAGAACGCAGTTGCCTGCCAGATTCATGTCACAGATTATCAAATCAGGAGAAGCGGAATGAAAAGCCTCCATCCCTTCTTTGGTACTAGAAGCCACCACAACCCGGTAGGAAAGTTCAGAAAGGAAGCTCGCAATACCATCCCGTACGACTAAATCATCGTCAACGAGCAATACGGTACTGTTATCCCCTTTTTCCATCTGCTTATGTCAGGTATTCGCCAATACCTCAAGAATGAAGGTTCCTGCCAGAAAGCAAAAGGCTGGTTAAGATTGCCGCTGCGGGAACAGGCATACCTTAACCGCTTCTCCAAGGAGCTGCAAGAAAAGTTCGTTAATTGGGTCACAATTTTCAGGCAATTTTTGTTTCATACTATGCAGGCAGGAATGTCTGGGTAACGTAAGCCAAAATCCCAACGAGGATGATGCTGAAATGAAAATGAGAGACTTGTTGAGAGGAAGCCA
>CAZKJY010000245.1:0-3674 GCA_964553165.1 uncultured Enterobacteriaceae bacterium | reverse complement strand
TACCACCATCCAGCACGAAGACACGTATGGCAATGCCTTCGCAATCCTGTTTCGCAAGTAGATCGGCAAGATATTTCTGGCCTGACTCTGTTATATCAATCATCTGTTTTTCGTAACCTGTAATGTTAAAATACCAATTGAAAACCCTTACCTTTTGTAAGGCTTATACCTGATAAATTGAGTAAAACATTGTGAATCAAGGACTGGGAAAAAGCAAAGAGCCCGAAGAGGTCGCTGACAGCAAGGGCAATGATGGAAGGCATGAACCGGATAAGGAAAAGATTCCTTTTTGGCGTGTTCTGCTGAGTGTAATCCAGGCAAGTTTTGGCGTTCAAAGTTCCAAAAACAGGGAAAGGGATTTTACCCAGGGCAAGTTATTGCCCTTCATCATCGCGGCGTTGCTGTTTACGCTGGTATTTGTGCTGGCAGTAATGCTGGCTGTAAATCTTGCTCTGGCCTAGTTGCTTGCCAGATAGATCATGGTGCCGGCAGCAATCATCACCAGAAAGAAAATGGCAATGGCATCAGCTCTGCTGTCTGCCTCGTTTACCTGTGAATCGGATGCTTTGTGTTCGGTCTCGTTCATGGTGAATCATTCGCTGTAGTTTGTGATGGCCAATTATCCTAAGCTGGGGCGAAAAACTCAAGCTGCAATGGCGCTGGAAGCGGAGATTGTGTATCATCGCGCCCTCATTATTTGGCGACAAAGCAATACTGATTATGTATATCTACGACAATTATGATCATCAGATGCTGGCTGAACGGGTTGCCCAGTTTCGAGATCAAACCAGACGTTATCTTGATGGCAAACTGACCAGAGAACAGTTTCTTCCCCTGCGTTTGCAGAATGGTCTGTACATTCAACGTCTGGCGCCGATGCTCAGGGTGGCTGTTCCCTACGGACTGCTTTCCTCGACCCAGATGCGACGCCTGGCATCCATTGCCCGTGATTACGACAAAGGCTATGCGCATCTGTCCACCCGGCAGAACGTTCAGTACAACTGGCCTCGACTGGAACAGGTGCCGGATTTGCTGGCCGAACTGGCGGAAGTGTCCATGCATGCCATCCAGACCAGTGGCAACTGTATCCGTAATACCACGACCGATCAGTTTGCCGGTGTTGCACCCAATGAAATTGAAGACAGTCGCCCCTGGTGTGAAATCATTCGTCAGTGGTCGACCTTTCATCCAGAATTCGCCTTTTTGCCGCGAAAATTCAAAATTGCTGTTTGTGGCACTGAAGTGGATCAGGCGGCGACGCAGGTTCATGACATTGGTCTTTATCTGAAAAAAGATGCCAACGGTGAACTGGGCTTTCAGGTACTTGTCGGGGGCGGTCTGGGCCGGACGCCTCATATTGGTCAGGTCATTTGTGAATTCCTGCCCTGGCAGCACCTGCTGACTTATCTTGACGCGATTATGCGCGTCTATAACATGGAAGGCCGACGCGATAATATCTTCAAGGCCCGAATTAAAATTCTGGTTAAAGAACTTGGCATTGATGCCTTTCGTGAAAAAGTGGAAGCGCAATGGCAATTCAGCAAAGATGGCGAAGGAACGCTGACTGAAGCCGAAGTGGAACGCTGCAAAGGCTTTTTCACTGCGCCTGATTATGAAGATTTGCCTGATCAGCATGCTGAAATTGACACCGCCCTGAATCAGGATTTGTTATTCCAGCATTGGGTAGAGCGTAATGTCGCCAAACACAAGATGCCAGGTTACAGGATTGTGACCTTAAGCCTGAAAGAAACCGGCGTCGCGCCCGGTGACCTCACAGACCGGCAAATGGAATTTGTGGCTGATCTTGCTGATCGCTACAGCTTTTCAGAAATGCGTATTACCCATGAACAGAATCTGACGCTGGCAGATGTAAGGCTGCAGGATCTTTATGAGCTCTATAAAGCCTGCAAGACTGAAAACCTGGCCACGGCAAACCTTGGACTGCTTAATGACATCATCTGCTGTCCGGGCGGGGATTTCTGCTCACTTGCGAATGCCAAATCCATTCCTATTGCCGAGTCCATACAGCGGCGATTTGATGACTTTGAACGTCTGCAGGAAATCGGGGATATATCACTGAATATTTCCGGCTGCATGAATGCCTGTGGCCATCACCATGTCGGCAATATCGGTATCCTCGGGGTGGATAAAAAAGGCGAAGAGTTCTATCAGGTAGCACTCGGTGGTGATCAGGGGCGTGAAGCCAAATTGGGACAGGTGCTCGGCCCCTCCTTTGCACAGGAAGAGATTCCTGATGTCATCGAAAAAATTGTGGATCTGTACATTGCTGAGCGTAAACAGGACGAACGCTTTATCGATACCTATGAGCGTATAGGCATCCAGCCCTTCAAGGAGAAGGTTTATGCCAAAGCTGATTAAAGACAAACAGCTGGTAGAGAACAACTGGTTGCTGGTGGACAGTGATGCCAGCCTTGAGTCTGTGCTGGCAATGAAATCCAGTCAGCTGCTCCTGCCCGCTTATTTCTGGGCGGAACACAAAGCTGCGTTGTCTGCGCTGGAGGCCGAGATTGGCCTGTGGTTTGACAGCTCGCAGAACCCGGCATTGTTCCAGCAAAGCAGTGGGGAAACATTTGAGCAGTTCCCGGTGATTGCGCTCGAGTTTCCGATATTCAAGGATGGTCGGGCATTCTCATACGCAGCACTGCTCAGGCAACAGTTTAAATATCAGGGAGATCTGCGCGCGATTGGTGAAGTATTGCGTGACCAACTGACCTACATGTTGCGATGTGGTTTCACAAGTTTCCAGATTGCTGATGATGCCGATGAAGAGGTATACCTGAACGGTTTCAGCGATTTTTCCGAGAATTACCAGAGCACCGTTATCAATCCGGTGCCGCTGTTTCGTCGTCGCGCCTAGCCGGTATGGTCCTGCGGGGAGAGATGCAGCCATTTTAACAGGCTGTTGTCCAGTACGGATTCCATGGTTTTTCCCAGACGCTCAGCCAGAGGCTTTTTCTTCTCGTAAACGACCGAGTAGACATCGGCTTCCTTACAGGCCTGAACGATAAATTCATCGCTGGTGCCAATGCCATCAATCAGTTTCAGTTCCTGGGCTTTTTTGCCAAACCAGGTTTCGCCGGTAGCGACGCTGTTGATGTCCAGCGTTGGACGGTACTCATGCACAAAATCCTTGAAGAGCTCATGGGTTTCCTGGATTTCCTGCGACATTTTTTCGCGGCCCTGATCAGTATTCTCGCCAAATAAAGTTAAGGTCCGTTTGTATTCGCCGGCGGTGATCATTTCGAAGTCGACAGCCTTTTTCTTCAACAGCCTGTTGAAATTCGGCAGTTGCATCAGGACGCCAATCGAGCCGATGTAGGCAAAGGGAGCCGCCAGGATTGTATTGCCGAGACAGGCCATCATGTAACCGCCGCTGGCAGCCACTTTATCAACACAAATGGTCAATGGAATTTCATGCTGCCTGATTCTGGCCAGTTGGGATGCAGCGAGCCCATAAGCGTGAACCATGCCGCCAGGGCTTTCAAGACGCAACATGATTTCATCTTTTTCAGGCCTTGCGATGGCCAGAACCGCTGTAATGGCCCTGCGTAATTCCTCAACCTGTGACGCGCGCGGGTCGCCATGAAAATCAAGTACATAAAACCGCTTGCGGGGCTCCTCTTCCTGTTTTGATTTTTTCTTCTGCTTTTCAG
>CAZKJY010000244.1:0-3677 GCA_964553165.1 uncultured Enterobacteriaceae bacterium | reverse complement strand
AAGCAGCAGCCAAAAAGAAAGCCGCTCCTAAGAAAAAGGCAGTAGCCAAGAAAAAGGCTGCTCCAAAGAAAAAGGCAGCAGCCAAAAAGAAAGCAGTAGCCAAGAAAAAGGCTGCTCCTAAGAAAAAAGTAGCAACCAAGAAAAAAGCTGCTCCTAAAAAGAAAGCAGCAGCCAAAAAGAAAGCCGCTCCTAAGAAAAAGGCAGTAGCCAAGAAAAAAGCCGCTCCTAAGAAAAAGGCAGCTGCTAAAAAGAAAGCAGCTAAGAAGTCTAAATAGTTAGCTGCAGTAAACTCTAAAACGTAATAATCCCCCGTAGTTCACGCTGCGGGGGATTTTTATTGAATCTTCATGCCCCATATACTCGCTCTGGACAGTTCTACCGAAGCCTGCTCATGTGCAATCAGCGTTGATGGTGTCATCAACGAAAGGTTTGAAATCATTCCTCGGGGGCATACCCGCCACATTCTTCCCATGATTCAGGGCTTGATGCACCAATCTGGCCTCGACTACGAACAGCTTGATGCTGTTGCTGTTGGGGCAGGTCCAGGTTCATTCACCGGTCTCAGAATTGCTGCCGGTGTCGCACAGGGGATTGCTTTCGGAGCCGGGATTCCCATCATACCGGTTTCAACTCTGGCTGCCATGGCACAGCAGCGACTAAGTGCCAGCAGCAGGTTACTGGCCTGTCTCGATGCTCGAATCAATGAGGTTTACTGGGCATTATTTGAAAGCTCCGACGGGCACCTTAAGCTATTGGGGTCAGAACACCTGACTCACCCGGAATCGCTGGTGATTGAAGGAGATTTGCCATGTTATGCGGTAGGGGATGGCATGACTTTTTGGGAATACATGCCAGAAGCCAGCCGGCGGTTGATTATGGGAATAGAACTTGATGTTTATCCGAGAGCTGCCACGATTGCAGAACTGGCCGAGACACTCTGGTCAGAAGGGCATATCCTGGATCCGGCTGATTTTTCACCACGCTACCTTCGTAACCAGGTGACCCAGAACTGAACGCATGGATTTCGATCTCATCAGAGCCAGTGTTTTAGCCTTTATCCAGGGGTTTACCGAGTTTTTGCCCATCTCGAGTTCAGCCCACCTGATTTTTCCCTCAGCCCTGCTGGGTTGGGATGACCAGGGGCTGGCATTTGACGTTGCCGTTCACCTGGGCAGCCTGTTTGCCGTTATCCTGTATTTTCGGCAGGACATCCTGCAGATTCTCAGAGGCTGGTTACGACACGTGGTTACGCGGGATCCCAATCCCGATGCCCGCCTGGGATGGATGATAATTCTGGCTACCTTGCCATTGGTGCTGGCAGGTTTGCTCATGCAGGACATTGTCGATACTTACCTGCGCTCAACACTGGTCATTGCCTCTACCACCATCTTTTTTGGTCTCTTACTGGGGGGCGCGGATCTCAGATCTGAAGGGAATAAGAACCTGCAGTCGCTCAGTTGGCAAGCCTACCTGATTGTGGGCTTGGCACAGATTATGGCTTTGATTCCCGGAACCTCCAGGTCCGGGGTGACGATGACGGCCGCTCTGTTCTGCCAACTCAATCGCAGTGATGCAGCAAGGCTGTCTTTCTTACTATCGATTCCGGCAATCGCGGGAGCAGCGCTGTTGATGCTTATCGATTTACTGGAAGCAGGTGACGCCAACTGGGCTGAGCTGGCCTATGCGCTGGCACTATCCGGCATCATTGCTTACCTGTGCATCCATTATTTCCTGAAGCTGATAACCCGCATGGGTTTCATGCCCTTTGTTATCTGCCGTCTGTTGCTGGGTGTCTTTTTATTGGCTTTTTTCGTCTAGGCTCGGCAGAACGCTATCGTGTGGTAGCAGGGCGATTTACCACAAGAGTTCTGGGTATTGAGGTGCCTGATGCTATTATCACTGCTCAACATCAAGTTTGGATTCGGTAAGAGGCTACATGGCAGAAACTGAGGGCCCGATTACAGCTAACTGGCGAGAAGCATTGCCCGAGAGTATCCGACCCTATGCAGAGTCAGCGCCGCTGGCCTCCATGTTCCTCGGGATTTCCTCAGGGGCAGTCTATGCCATGATTGGTGCCACGCTGACTACCCGCCTGGCTCAGTATGGCATAACCAAAAGCGCGGTTACGGCATTCGCGCTGACTTTTCTGGCCTATAATTTCAAATTTCTCTGGGCACCCCTGGTCGATAATATCCGTTTGCCACTTCTCAAAGGCCTTGGTCAACGACTGTCCTGGCTGCTGGTCATCGGCGTGCTCGCTATGGCTGCAATCACTTTTCTTGGGCTGACTGATCCGGAAGAAGCGCTGGTTATGGTTGCTATTGCTGCCATCACGGTGGGTGTGATGGGGGCAAGCTTTGATATTGTCATTGATGCCTACCGCATCGAGATTCTGAAGCCCTACCAGTTAGGGACAGGTTCCGGTATGTACCAGTATGGCTGGCGTATCGGTGCCGCCTCTGCCAGTGCGGTGGCGCTGCTCATAGCAAGCACTGCGGGTTGGGCGGTGGCCTATTTTGTTGCGGCGCTTTTTGTGTTGCCGGCCATTCTTGCCGGTTTCTTCATGGGGGAACCACAACGCCATATCGAAGCCAAGCAAAGCAGTGGCTTCTGGACGAGTCTGGTTAGTTACTTCAGTCCGCTGGCCGAATTCATCCGGCGCCAGGGTGCCTGGGTGGTACTGATTTTCGTTCTGATTCACAAAATAGGGGATACCCTGGCCAATCTGACCCTGCGTCTGCTGTTTAATGATCTGGGCTTCAGTAATGAGGAAATTGCCTTCTATGATGTTGGTGTCGGCTTTGTCGCGCTGCTTCTGGGTGTCTTTATTGGCGGTATCCTTTATGCCCGTATGGGGATGAAGTATTCAGTGCTGGTCAGCCTCATCCTGATGGCGGTATCCAATTTCAGTTTTGCTGCCCTGGCACTGGTCGGGCATACCAATATCGGCATGGCCGCAGCGGTGGGGTTTGAGAATTTTGCCAGCGGAATTGGAGGTGTTACGGTGGTGGCCTACCTGTCAGCATTGTGCAACCTGCGTTATACAGCCACTCAGTATGCCCTGCTGTCTGCCCTGGCCAGCATCGCTGGTCGTTTCCTGACGGGCACGACAGCTGGTGGACTGATCGAGTTGATCGGGTATGTTAATTTCTATCTGCTGACCACTTTTCTGGCATTCCCCGGGGTCATCCTGTTCTGGTACATGATCCGGACCGGACTGGCCGACGTGTCGTTGGGAAATGCAGGAAAAACTGAATAGTACAATCGTCAAGATGCTTTTAAAGTGATGATCTTTTATTATACTACTGCCCGGTCAATTAATATTTGAACAGGTTAAAGAGTTTAAGGAGTGTCAATGCAAAGGACTGCCTCATTTCAAGTAATTTGTCTGATTTTTACCCTGTATTCCCCATTTGCTGCTGCTCAGAGTTTTCAGCACGAAGCCCAGGTTCAATATTCAGAAAGCTCATCCTCCAATTCGCCAGACAGTGCCCTGCACGGGCTTTCGTATCGGTATTATTTTTCTGATATAAGTAATTCTGATGTGCCGCTGAGTGAAATGGCCTTTGTCAGCCAGATCAGCAACTTGGGCATCAACTATTTTCAGGTTGATACCGAGAACAGGAATCAGGCTGGGGGTGGAAATCATTTCCAGCAGAGTCAGATATCCGGTACCT
>CAZKJY010000243.1:0-3710 GCA_964553165.1 uncultured Enterobacteriaceae bacterium | reverse complement strand
GCACAAGCCGGATTGACAGAACGGCCGTCATGCCGTTCCTGGCGCTGGGAGGTATCACCCAGTTTCTGGCAACGGCGTTATGGATAATAGCACTATAGGTATCAACAGCACGAGCATCCTGGGCGGCCTGCTGTGCTGCCAGCTGCTGCTGTCTTTGCAGTTCAGCCTGACGTGCTGCCTCCTGCTCCCGGGCCAGCTGTTCCTGACGCTGACGTTCAAGCTGGGCCTGTTCCTGTCGTCGCTGCTCGGCTGCCTGACGTTCGGCTTCTTCCTGCTGTCGTCGCTGCGCCAGTTCCCTTTCCTGACGGATCTGCTCCTGGCGCTGCTGTTCCTGAGCCTGCTGCTGGCGCTGGGCTTCGGCCTCCCGGGCGCGCTGGGCAGCCGCTTCACGATCGCGCTGACGTTGTGCCTCTGCTGCCTGCTCGCGCTCAAAGGCAAGCTGTTCAATGCGTCGTAAACGCTGGGGATTGGCTTCTGCCGTGGTGGCATTGATATAGACCGGCTGCTCCAGGTCAACCATGTCATTTCTGAAAGAAGCATTGCCAAGTAGGAAATAAAGCAGAATCCCATGTACGGCCAGCGCTACGATCACACCCGAGGGGTAGCCTTCGTATTTCAGTAATAATGACATAGGGTGGAATGCAAACATTGTCTTTATTCCTTTATTACCAGGGTCATTGTCTTATCAGGGGTTAATTTCAGGTGGCTGTGTAATCAAGCGTACGCTAGGCGCACCCGCATCTTCAAGTGTCGCCATCAGACTCATCACCAGACCGTAATTCACCGCAGCATCCGCTTCCAGGAAAACCGGGACCCCAGGATTCTGCGCCATGATGCGGCTGACATTTTCTCCAATCGTGGCAAGTGGGACAGGTTCAGGATCTTCCGTGAGTTCACCCAGACTGATATAAAAAAGCCCTTCGGCATCGATGGAAACCACCAGCGTGAGCTCATCGTTGTCATCCACGATCTCGGCATCTGCCTGTGGCAGATCCACCCGCACGCCCTGGGTGATCAGGGGGGCAGTAATCATGAACACAATCAGTAAGACCAGCATGACATCAATGAGAGGCACCACATTGATCTCGGCCATAAGCTTACGGCGCTGTTTATGGGTTTCTACACGCATGCCTGTTATTCCGCCTGTTTATCGGGACGTTTGGTATGTGCCTGCCGATGCAGGATACTGGAAAACTCATCAATAAAAGTGTGATAACTGTCACTGATTGAGTTGACGCTGGCGGAATAACGGTTATAGGCCAGCACGGCAGGGATGGCTGCAAACAGCCCCATCTCGGTGGCAAACAGAGCTTCTGCGATACCAGGTGCGACAACAGCCAGACTGGCCTGACTCTGATTGGCGAGATCAAAGAAGGCATTCATGATTCCCCATACCGTACCAAACAGTCCAATATAGACGGACACACTGCCCACAGTCGCCAGAATGGGCAGATGCCTCTCAAGGACTTTTTCTTCACGTGCCAGTGCCACCCGCATGGCACGCTGGGAACCCTCCATCACCGCATCCGAATCAATACCCGGCTGCTGTCGCAGGCGGGTAAATTCCTTAAAGCCTGATCGAAACAGGTTTTCCATCCCAATGATGGCGACATCATCCTTTTTCAGTTTATTGGTCCCATCCCTGAACAGCTGACTGAGGTCCATGCCTGACCAGAACCGTTTCTCAAACAGGAAAACTTCCTTGTCGGCGTCCTTGATGATGATCCACTTCTGCACAATGATCACCCAGGACAGCACAGACAGGACAAACAGCGAGAAGATAACGAGTTTACCGATGAAGGTTGCATCGATAATCATGGTCCAGACGCTCATTGATTCACCCATTCTGACTGTTTCTCCTCTTGCTTGAACTACTGATCTTCCGAAAATAAATCTGAATTGCGTCCCTTCAGACCGAAATGCCGGTAAGCATATTCGGTAACCATGCGTCCCCTCGGCGTTCTTGTTATAAAGCCCTGCTGAATGAGGTAAGGTTCGAGAACATCTTCAACGGTTCCCTTTTCCTCACTGATTGCCGCAGCAATACTTTCAATGCCTACCGGCCCGCCATCAAACTTCTCGATCATGGTCATCAGGAAGCGCCGGTCCAGATGGTCAAAGCCGTTCTTGTCGATACTCAGCATGTCCAGGGCTTCATTGGCTATCGCGCCACTGATCTCCCCCTGGTGCTTAACTTCCGCATAATCCCTGACCCGTCTTAACAGACGATTGGCAATGCGTGGCGTTCCCCTGGCACGTCGGGCAATTTCCTCTGCTCCCTGTGTATCACATTCTGCCTTCAGAATCTGCGCTGAGCGCGACACAATGTGACTCAAATGCTGCACGCTGTAAAACTCGAGCCGCTGTACGATACCAAAACGGTCTCGCAGGGGAGAAGTCAGCAGGCCGGCGCGTGTGGTTGCGCCAACCAGGGTAAACGGGGGCAGTTCCAGTTTCAGGGAGCGCGCCGATGGCCCTTCCCCGATCATGATATCCAGTTGATAGTCCTCCATGGCCGGATAAAGAATCTCCTCCACGGCAGGATTGAGACGGTGGATCTCATCAATAAACAGCACATCCCCTGCTTCCAGATTGGTCAGCATGGCAGCCAGATCACCCGCTTTCTCCAGCACCGGACCGGAGGTACTTTTCATGGTGACGCCCATCTCATTGGCAATGATGTGGGATAGCGTGGTCTTGCCTAATCCGGGTGGTCCGAAAATCAGGGTATGGTCCAGCGCCTCTTTTCTTTTCAGAGCAGCAGAAATGAAAATCTCCATCTGCTACTTGACTCCTTCCTGGCCAATGTAATCCGCCAGCCTCGCAGGTCGTATAGCCAGTTCCTGCTGAACTTCATTGTCTGCGGCTGTACTGGAAATCAATCGATCTTCTTCCAACATGGGATACCCTAGCCTGTCATGTCTTTAAGCGCCATTCTAACCAGAGTACTGGTTTCAAGCACCTGTTCCGCAGCTTCCAGTTTCGCCGCTGCCTGACTGATAGCCCTTCCGGCTTCCTGGGGTTTGTAGCCCAGGGCGATCAAGGCAGCTTCTGCCTCTCTGTAGGCATCATTCACGATGCCGCTTGCTGTCGGCTGGCTGGTCTCTGCCTCATCCTGATACCAGTCTTTCAGCTTGTCGCGCAATTCCACAATCAGTCTTTCCGCTGTTTTCTTGCCCACTCCCGGCAAACGGACAAGTGCATTGACGTCATCTCGCCTCACACAGTTTGCCAGTTCCTGGATATTCAGACCAGAGAGAATGCCCAGCGCCATTTTAGGCCCCACGCCATTAATTTTGATCAGCAGCCGAAACAGTACCCGCTCATGACTCTCATAAAAACCGTACAGCAACTGGGCATCTTCACGCACCACCAGATGGGTATGCAGGATGAGCTCCCTGCCGGTTTCAGGCAACTGGTAAAGCGTACTCATCGGCACTTCAATCTCATAGGCCAGACCGTTCACGTCCACCAGGATCTGATTGGCCTGCTTTTCCAGCAGGATACCCTTGATTCTGCCTATCATCGTTTTATGTGATCCTGTAAGCGTTTGCGCCGACTGCCCTGCACGCCTGCCATCTTAATCAAACTTGACTGTGTATGCACATGGCACACAGCCACGCACAGTGCATCAGCAGCATCTTTTTGTGGTTTAGTCTTGAGGGAAAGTATGGACATCACCATGTGCTGCATCTGTTCCTTGTCAGCAC
>CAZKJY010000242.1:0-3711 GCA_964553165.1 uncultured Enterobacteriaceae bacterium | reverse complement strand
TTGTTAATGGCTGCCTGCAGTGCCAGGCCATAGCCCTGCGTACCCAGGCCGACAATACAGCCTGCCGCAATATCCGACAGGTAGGAATGTTTACGGAAATCCTCACGGGCATAAACATTCGAAATATGCACTTCGATAAAAGGTACCCTGACACCAAGCAGGGCGTCACGCAAGGCAATACTGGTATGGGTGAGCGCACCGGCATTGATTATCATCATGTCCACTCCGTCCCTGCCAGCCTGATGTACCCGGTTGACGATCTCGTGTTCGGCATTGCTCTGCAGAAACTCAATAGTGACTCTGGCTTTGCTTGCCTGGGCCTGCAGGCTGGCGTTGATATCATCCAGGCTTTGGGAGCCATAGATCGAGGTTTCCCGCTGTCCGAGGAGGTTAAGATTGGGTCCGTTGATGACAAGAATACTGGCCATGTGTCACTGCTTATATGCTTTCCGGCTATTAAGGAGCTCATTTTACGATCTTAGGCGCAAATGTCAGCAAAATTTACAGCATTTTTACAAGAAAACGCAAAGTTTTGGTCTCAGGAGGTCTTAAATGTACCGGAAACACCTGTTCCAATTCAGGTCATGGCCAACTCAGAGAATGTCCAGGGTGACTGTTTCTGTCTGCATGGGGTAGCAATAACGTGCTTCGGCACAACCCTGGTAGTTCAGATCGAGCGTGAGTTCATGCGCGAGGCTCTCAGGATCATAAGGAATCCTCACCAGCAGCTGCTGGTAATAGACTTCCACATCACCAAAAAACTCATCATGGTGCTGCACCCCGGGTGGAATCTGGGGAGTCGCCAGGGCATCAGGGGAAGAGGCGGTAAACGCCAGACTGTCCCGGTAGAGGTAGTAACCCGGCTGAATTTCCCAGTTCAGGACGATGGTGTTGGGGGTTTCAATGTAGGCATTCAGGCTAAACGCTGCTTCGGCGGGGAGAATGGACTGCAGAACGCCTGTATTCAGCGTACTGCTTTCAAAAATATTGGCGGTGGATTGTGGTCCAGCCAGTTGTGCGCTGGTCAGGCTGGAAAGCGAGCAGCCGCAAAGAAGCAGGCAGAAAAATCCTCTGGGCATACTCCGGCGGTTTACAGTGAACGCTTGAAGCTTATTCCTGGTAGCGTTCAAAGATGAGTGTCGCATTGGTCCCACCAAATCCAAAACTGTTGGACATTACCGCATTCAGTTCAGCGTTCTCAATCAGCTCTCTGACAATCGGCACATCCACAATGTCAGGGTCGAGCTCGGCTATATTGGCAGAGGCAGCAATGAAGTTGTTTTCCATCATCAGCAGGGAATAGATTGCTTCCTGTACGCCGGCGGCCCCCAGGGAGTGCCCGGACAGGGACTTGGTGGAATTGATATGAGGAATCCTGCTGCCGAAAACTTCCTTCACTGCCTGGATTTCCTTGATATCGCCGACCGGGGTACTGGTGCCATGGGCATTGATATAGTCAATCGGCTGTTTGCTGGTTGCCATGGCCATCTTCATGCAACGGACAGCGCCTTCACCTGAGGGCGCAACCATGTCATATCCATCCGAGGTGGCGCCATAGCCAGTCAACTCGGCATAAATGTTAGCACCCCGTGCCAGTGCATGGTCCAGAGCTTCGATCACCAGCGTACCGCCGCCACCGGCAATGACAAAGCCATCGCGGTCTTTATCATAGGCGCGTGAAGCCTTGTCTGGTGTTGCATTGTATTGGGTAGACAGGGCACCCATGGCATCGAACATGCAGCTGAGGGTCCAGTGCTCCATTTCACCCCCTCCGGCAAATACCACATCCTGTTTACCGAGCTGGATCAGCTCCATGGCATTGCCGATACAGTGAGCGCTGGTCGAACAGGCTGAGGAAATGGAATAGTTGACACCCTTGATCTTGAAAGGCGTCGCCAGACAGGCCGAAACCGTACTGCCCATGGTGCGCGTTACGCGATAGGGGCCGACACGCTTCAGTCCTTTCTCACGCATGAGATCAATGGCTTCTACCTGATCCTGGGTGGAGGTGCCGCCGGAGCCCATGATAATGCCAGTTCTTTCATTCGATACCTCCGATTCAGTCAGTCCGGAGTCCTTGATGGCATTGTCCATGGCGATGTAGGCGTAGGCGGCGGCAGCGCCCATGAACCGGAGGTTCTTTCTGTCGATGTATTCGGCAAAGTCCAGCTCGACGGCACCGGCAACATGGCTGCGCATGCCGTTTGCTTCGTAGTCGGGGCGATAGCTGATACCGCTCTTGCCGTTTCGAAGTGATTCAGTTACTGAGTTTTTATCCAGACCCAGACAGGACACGATACCCATCCCGGTCACAACCACACGACGCATCGATATAGACTCCCTAATACTCAGACCAGCGGCTCATCAGGCTTGAATAAGCCAACCTTTAGCCCCTTGGTAGTATAGATGACCTGTCCGTCCACTGAAACTGTGCCATCTGCAATACCCATTACCAGTTTGCGTTCTATTAGACGCTTGATATCAAGTTTATACACCACTTTCCGGTGATGAGGCAGAATTTCTCCGGAAAATTTGACTTCGCTGCAACCCAGTGCCCGGCCTTTGCCGGTATTGCCACGCCATCCAAGATAAAAACCGACCAACTGCCACATGGCATCCAGGCCAAGACAGCCCGGCATGACCGGGTCGCCGTCGAAATGACACTGAAAAAACCAGAGGTCGGGATGGATGTCGAGTTCTGCGAGGATATGCCCTTTTCCCTCGGAACCGCCATCGGCAGAAATTTCGACAATCCGGTCCAGCATCAGCATGTTGTCGATGGGCAGTTTCGGATTCCCCGGACCAAAAAGGTTGCCATGGCCACACTCAAGTAATTCTTCACGGTTATAGGAGCTTTTGGGGGTAAATTCAGTCGCCATAGTTTTCATGTTAAGAGTGAGATTGCCGCTGCAAGTCCAGACGCGTATTGGCAAAAAGCCGCTATTATAGAGATAAGTCGTGGGAAACGATAATAATTTACCGAACTATCTAGGTATAATGCGCCACTTTGAATGCATTGCAGTTGTAGAATCAGGAAGCACTTATGATTTTCCCAGTAGTCATGGCCGGAGGAACCGGCTCCAGATTATGGCCGGTTTCCAGGGATAACCTGCCAAAGCAGTTTGTTCATCTGCAGCAGGGTAAACCCTCGCTTTTTCAGCAAACCTTGCAACGGCTTGATGGCCTGGAAGCTGTTCAGGCGCCAATCGTTCTATGTAATGAATCACACCGTTTTCTGGTGGCGGAACAATTACTGGAAACAGGCATTGGTAATGCCGATATTATCCTAGAGCCCTTGGTCAGAAATACAGCACCGGCTGTGGCACTGTCTGCTTTTTGCGCTCTGGAAAAAAAACCGGACGCCATATTGCTGATACTGGCAGCAGATCATTTGATTGAAGACCTGGAAGCTTTTCATGATGCCATTAGCAAAGCAACCGAAGCAGCCACGCTAGGCAATCTGGTGACTTTTGGTATTACTGCTCAGCGACCCGAAACTGGTTATGGTTATATAAAACGATCTGAAGCAGTTGGCAATCTGTTCCGTATAGCAGAATTTATTGAAAAGCCACCTCTTGAGAATGCCAGGGAGTTTCTTGCCAGTGGAGATTATTACTGGAATAGCGGTATGTTTGTATTCAGGGCAGATGTGTACCTGAGTGAATTGAAGAATCATTCTCCCCAGATTTACCTTGCATGCAAGGAGGCTTA
>CAZKJY010000241.1:0-3758 GCA_964553165.1 uncultured Enterobacteriaceae bacterium | reverse complement strand
GCTTCACCCGGCTGGCAGCCGATACGGCGATCAGACCGGTCAGGGCCTATCCTGAACTGGTTGTCAGAGCGATGGTGGCACCGGGAACGGAAGTCGTCATGGAGGACATGATCACCTATCACGGTGCCCATCAGTCACGTTACAACGTCTCTGTGCAGGGTGTTTTCTGGAAAGATATTGTCTGCGCCATCATTGAGGCAGGGCTGGGCACGGCCATCGCCTATGTCAAACCCAATGGCGAGATAGAGGTCAGCCCACGAGCTTCCGAGCGCATTGATGCCAGTGCGTTGATCATGATGGTCAGACAGGAAGAAGAACCCAGTGAGGAAGCCGTGCAGAAATGCCTGCAGTCGGCCTTGCCGGTAAGCTAGAATTATTTGCCAAGTGGCTGGGCCGGGACTATTTTGAAAGGGCACACGGATGTGCCTGCTGTCTGTTCAGGCAGCAAGCTGATCACGTTATTGGCGCAGCAAAAGGTGGCTTCGGCCACCTTTTCTTTTGTATTTGAGGTAGAATGCCGCGCGTAGATTTCTTCAATTATCCGTCTGTCTATGTCAATTGCCATATCAATTAAAGACCTGCACAAAACCTACAGCAATGGATTCACGGCCCTGAATGGCATCAGCCTGGAAGTGGCAGAAGGTGACTTTTTTGCCCTGCTTGGCGCCAATGGCGCGGGTAAATCAACAACAATCGGCATCATTGCTACCCTGGTGAAAAAGACCTCTGGACAGGTGGAAGTGTTTGGACGCAATGTCGATACCAATACCTACGAAACCAAGCTTGACCTTGGGATTGTGCCGCAGGAGATCAATTTCAATCACTTCGAAAAAGTGATGGATATCTGCGTTACCCAGGGGGGCTATTATGGGCTGCCGAGGAAGCTGGCCGAGGAGCGCTCGGAAAAATACCTCAGACAGCTTGGACTGTGGGACAAGAGAAATCAGCAGGGCAGACAGCTGTCCGGCGGGATGAAACGGCGTCTGCTGATAGCCCGAGCCCTCATTCATGAACCCCGATTATTGATTCTCGATGAGCCAACAGCCGGTGTGGATATTGAGCTGCGCCGCTCTACCTGGAAGTTCCTGCAGGAGCTTAACCGCGCAGGCACCACGATTATCCTGACCACCCATTATCTGGAAGAAGCAGAGAACCTCTGCCGGAATATTGCCATCATCGACAAAGGGGAAATTGTCGAGAATACCAGTATGCGTGCCCTGCTGAAGAAGCTGGACACGGAAACCTTTATTCTGGATTGTCGTGATGATCTGGAGGCGGTGCCGGCACTGGATGGTTTCGCCCTGGAAAAGATTGACAGTCATTGCCTGGAAGTCACACTGGATAAAAACCAGAACATGAATGAAGTCTTTGCCTTGCTTGATCAGCAGGGCATTAAAATTAAAAGCATGCGCAACAAGACCAATCGTCTGGAACAGCTCTTTGTTTCCCTGTTGCAGAATTCATCCACAAGAGCCACACAGCAGGGAGAAGGGTAAATGCATAAATCTTCGGCCTCTGTTCATTATAAATGGATTGCCTTCGCCACGATTGTACGCAAGGAGGTCCGGCGTTTTGTGCGTATCTGGATACAGACGCTGGTGCCACCCGTGATAACCATTTCGCTGTATTTTGTCATTTTCGGCAATCTGATCGGCCGCCGGATTGGCGATATGAGTGGTTATTCCTACATGGATTTCATCGTGCCCGGGCTGGTGCTGATGGCCGTCATCAATAATGCCTATGCCAATGTCGTGTCGTCCTTTTTCAGCCAGAAATTCCAGAAAAGCATCGAGGAGCTGCTGGTCTCGCCGGTGCCCAACTACGTGATACTGCTGGGTTTTGTGGCTGGCGGCTCAGCACGGGGCATTAGCATTGGTCTCATTGCCTCCGTGGTGGCCATGGCCTTCAGCGGTTTCCACCTTTACAACTTTTTTGTTGCGGTCATTGTGGTGCTGCTGTCATCAATGGTGTTTTCGCTCGGCGGTCTGATCAATGCCATCTATGCCAACAAGTTTGATGACATCAATATCATTCCCACCTTTGTACTGACACCGCTGATTTACCTGGGAGGCGTGTTCTATTCAATCGATCTGTTACCTGATTTTTGGAAAACCGTGTCGCATTTCAACCCGATCTTTTACATGGTGGATGCCTTTCGTTACGGTATCCTGGGGATCTCGGATGTCAATGTCACCTATGCCATTCTGATGCTGCTGGCTTTTGCTGCGGGATTGTTCATTTTTGCCATTCTGCTGTTAAACCGTGGCACGGGCCTAAGAAACTGAGATGGCGGATTCTCCCTTAGGCCAGCCTACCCATTACCCAGAGCACTATGATCCTGGCCTGCTGCATCCCATTCCCCGGGCGGCGCAACGTAGTCGTATTGGATTGACAGCGGAGCTGCCTTTCAGGGGGGTGGACGTCTGGAATGCCTATGAGCTTTCCTGGCTTAACAGGCAGGGGCTTCCTCAGGTGGCATTGGGACAATTTGTGTTTGACTGTGCCAGTCCTAACATTATTGAATCCAAATCTTTCAAACTTTATCTGAATTCACTGAACCAGGAGCGCTTTGGATCCATTGAAGATCTGCGCCAGTGCCTGCAGCAAGATTTAAGTGCAGCTGCAGGCAGCAGCACCGCGGTTACCCTGGCAGGACTCGACAGCAAACTTCCTATTGTCGAGCCAGTGGGAGTCTGTCTGGATAGTCTGGATGTGAGTATCGAACACTATGAACCAGACAGCGCATTGCTGCAGTTTGCCAGCCAGTCGCAGGCAGAGCTCAGCGTCTACAGCAATCTGTTCCGCTCCAACTGTCCCATCACCCAGCAGCCGGACTGGGCGACGGTGTGCATCCGTTACCGGGGGCAGGAAATTGCCCCGGAGAGCCTGTTGGCGTATCTGGTTTCGTACCGACTTCATAACGGTTACCATGAAGATTGCGTGGAAAAAATTTACACTGATATTGCCAGGGTCTGTCGGCCTGAAGCATTGACCGTACAGGCTAATTTTCTGCGACGAGGAGGGCTTGAGATCAACCCGATTCGATCCAGCTCAACAATTGATGAATCCAGCTGTTTTCGTTTTATCAGACAGTAGAGGTAATTAAAGGCATGGAAAGTATGGATGCGATTACGGCACTGCTTACCCGCAGAGCGTCCCCCCGTCTGATTGATCCCGCCCCGCGGGAGGATGAACTTGAGCTTGTCTACAAGGCCGCATTGCGTGCGCCGGATCATGCCATGCTGCGACCCTGGCGTTTTCTCAGTATCAGCGGGGAGGCCAGAACGAGACTCGGCGAGTTGTTTGTCGATGCACTGCAACCGGAAACAGCAGAGCAGAAGGACAAGTTATTATCCGCGCCGCTTCGGGCTCCGTTGATCATCATTGCTGTAGCCAGGATTACCGAAAACCCCAAGGTGCCAGCAGTGGAGCAGATATGTTCAGCTGCCGCGGCTGTTCAGAACATGTCACTTGCCATTCATGCTCTGGGTTATGCCTCCATCTGGCGCACCGGTCCCGTGGCCTTCCACGCCGGTGTCAAAAAGGGTCTTGGCCTGGCAGCGACTGACGAGATTGTAGGGCTGCTTTATATCGGGACACCCACTGTGCAGGAAAGGCAGGTTCCAGAGATCAACGTTAAAGACTTTTTTGAAACCTGGGAATCGGCTGAAAACTTGTAATTGGGCGGGGCTTACATTACAGTGCGCGGCTGCTGTTCATGCAGCTTTAGTTTTACTGGTGAGGTGTCCGAGTGGTTG
>CAZKJY010000240.1:0-3772 GCA_964553165.1 uncultured Enterobacteriaceae bacterium | reverse complement strand
CAGTGCTGCCCCTGGCCTTGAGCATTTATCTTGTCTACTGGTTGCTGATTTCTTCGGAAAGACTCATGCGGGCTTTATACCTGAGTCTGCTGCCCGAGCACTATTACTTTCCCGGTCTTGGCATCTTTCTGGCACTTGCTGCGCTGGTACTCATCGGTCTGCTGGTTGAAACCTTTGTCCTGAAACGACTCCTCAGTTACGGTGAGCGACTGATTAACATGATTCCGCTGGTAAAAAGCGTCTATACCAGCCTGCGGGATTTCATGACTTTTGTCACCAACTCAGCCAGCTCGGATGCCAGTAAGGTGGTTGCTGTCTCCATGCCGGATGGGTCAAAACTGATTGGTCTGATCACCGCGGAAGAACAGGCGGCTTCATTTTTTGAGGACAAGGATCAGAAAAGAGTCGGGGTGTTTTTCCCGATGAGCTATCAGATGGGAGGTTATACGCTTTACTATGAACGCGATAAACTGGAAGTGCTCGACATTGGTGTCGAGGAAGCATTGCGTATAATTCTGACCGGCGGTATGACTTCAAAAGATCTGGAAAAGCAAAAACAGAAATGACAACTTTCTTGACTGCCCGGAAGTCACCTTAACAGGAAATTACCGCGTTGGGTGCATGTTGCGTATCGCGGTAATCTTCCAGCGGTTGTCCTCCCGGACAACAACAAAGGTGGTCAGGTAATGGCGGTCCTCGCCATCAAGGCGGTTCACAATGTCATAGGGGCCATCAACAAGGGCGACATCCGGTGTTATAAATCGAATGCTCGCGATGGTGATGCTGCGATCTCCGCCGGTGCTAGCCGAAGTGGCAAGGGATTCTTCTGCAACCGCATCAATGCCTGAACGCAGAATTCCGGAAGTCGGTAACTGATCCACCTCAAGCGTTAGCAGCTGTCGCAGCGCCTGCTCATCATCCTGCAGTCTGGTTTCAAGGTATTGTGCGATCAGGTTTCGGATTGCAGCCTCATCGCTGTTTTGCGACGTCACGCCCTGACTGAAAGCCGTGCTGCTTATCGCCAGGGAAAGTGACAGCAGTAATAATTTGTATTTCATTCAATTAACCTCGATTTTAACAGGGTGAACAGCATTGTCGCTTCATGGGCGTCTGTTGTTCAAGCTGTTCAGTATGACTGACCTTAGAAGATTCAGTCCCATAAGCGCGAGTAGTCAGTCCCGGCGCAGTGTTGGGTTGGATGAGATCGGCGTCGGACAAAACTGCACAACCAGATAGGATGAAACCAGCAGAGTCACAATCGTGGCAGACTGTATCAACAGGGAAGTCTGGTCGCCAATCAGAGTCGACTGTGCCGCGACATAGGCGATCAAGAGGGAAAATTCGCTGATCTGTCCCAGTCGCAATCCGGCATCCCATGCCAGATGGTTTTTATCACTGAACTTTTGCAGCAGATAATGGAAGACCAGCGGTTTCAGGGTTAAAGCCAGCAGGGATAGTATAATCACCGGCAGCAGAACATCTTCAAGCAGGAACACATTCAACTGGGCACCCAGGCTGAAGAAAAACAGAATCAGGAAAAAATCCCGCAAAGGCTTTAGCTTATCGGCGATATACAGTGAAATCGGACTGGTTGCCAGAGAGACACCTGCAACGAAAGCACCAATTTCGGCGGTCAGTCCAAGTAAGGATGCCAGAACGCTCAGACTTAAACACCAGCCAATCGCCAGAAGGAAAATATATTCCCTGAAGTGATCAAACCGGGCGATCAGGGCGATCAGGACATAGCGGGTAAGCAGATAGGCAAAGATCAGTAAAAAGATAAATGACAGTAGTACCAGTAACATCGCCTGTTGCTGAAGATTGCCTGAATCCAGAAAGATCAGAATAAAAATCGCCAGGATGTCCTGTAACAGCAGGATTCCCACCATGACCTCGCCCATATGACGTTGATGCAGAATGGTGGTGGGTAGTAACTTGATCCCGATAATGGTGCTTGAAAAAATCATGCTGATACCTACTACTAGGCTTTCCGGCAAGGGGAAGCCAAAAGCCATTGCTGTACCAAATCCCAGTGCAAAGAAAACGATGGCGCTTAACAGGGTCGTCAAAAAAGTCTTACGCAGGGTTTTCACTAATTTGATGGGCTGCATGTCCAGCCCAAGCAGGAAAAGCAGAAACAGGATGCCGAAGTCCGCTATCTCAATCAGCAGGTTTTCTTCAACCAGCAGAGCAAGACCATAGGGGCCAAGCGCTACACCCAGAAAGATATACACGATAATCAGAGGCTGTCGTAAAAAAAGTGCAGCGGTGGCGAGCAGGGCAGAACCACCAAAAATCAGGAAGAAACTGAATAAAAGTGATGCTGATTCCATGCGCTTTTTCTCAGGACTCGATTAACGGGTTTAGCCTACTTTAGCATGAAAACTGCTGTGCAGGATTTCATTCAATGCAAGCGGGTAGTGTTGTTCATCTGGACAGTGTCTGAAACAAGGGTGCCTGCATGAAGGTAGTGCGTCGGCTTGAAATAATTCATGCTAAAAGCAGTTATTAATAACAAGACTATCTTCCATCCCGGCAAAGGCTTCGGAACACGCCAAAAAACGCACGTCCATGTGCAGGCTCGGATGGCGTATCTGACCGCCATGGATGGCGGGCATGCCGTAATTGCAGGAGCAAATGACGGCCTGTCGCCATACGGTTCCTCGCTCTTTGTCAGGATGGAAGCAGTTAAAAAATCAACCTGACTCACTACCTTCATGAGTCGCTTGTTCAAATCCCCTGGTTTTATGAGAGAATCAATTTTTTTCAAACTTTAGGGGTTTAACAATGACCTGGTATCTGACGGGCCTGTTGGGTGAACATATTGCCCAGTCAAGATCACCTGTAATGCATGAACGGGAAGCTGAAGCGCATGCCTGCAAGCTGGCCTACCAGCTATTTGATTTCGCCGAACTGAAAAAACCGGCAACTGATCTGGGTAAAATGGTAGACGCGGCGCTTCAAATGGGATTTGCCGGCTTGAATGTTACCCATCCCTTCAAACGTGAGGTGCTCCGGTATCTGGATGAAGTGTCTGCAGAAGCTGCTGCCATTGGAGCGGTTAACACGGTAGTTTTCAGAACAGGAAAAAAAATCGGCTTTAACACAGACTGTCCTGGTTTTTTCAATGCTTTCGAAGAAGAACTGGGGGATGTTAACCGGCAGCGTGTGTTACTGCTTGGAGCTGGCGGAGCCGGATCTGCAGTAAGCACAGCCCTGATGCAACTGGGCGTGAAAGAGCTGTTTATCCATGACAGGCAGGAAACCCAGGCACAGTTGCTGGTGGAAAAACTGGCTTTTCAGCATCCGGAAGTTCAGGTGCAGGGGCTTTCTGCAAGCGAACTGAATTCATGCCAGGTTGAGGGGATAATTAATGCCACGCCAGTTGGCATGCGGGAATTTCCGGGTCTGCCACTGCCACAGGCATGCATACAAAAGCATCACTGGGTGGTGGATATCATTTATTTTCCGCTCCAGACTGCTTTGCTTGCCCACGCTGAAACCATGGGCTGCAGAACCATGAATGGTGCCAGGATGGCAGTTTATCAGGCGGCGGAGGCATTCACGCTGTTTACGGGTCTGCCAGCAAATAAAGCCAGGATGTTAGCAGGCTTTTACCAGCAATAAGACAGGGTTGCAGTAATGATGTCTCCAGACAGGCAGGATGATCACGAAGCGGCAGGATCTCACCAGACCCGAAGAGCAACGGCCAGTGGCTGGATTGGTTCGGCACTCGAATACTATGATTTTTTTATTTATGCCACCGCAGCGG
>CAZKJY010000239.1:0-3796 GCA_964553165.1 uncultured Enterobacteriaceae bacterium | reverse complement strand
TGTATCTGGCCCATTAACTGGACTCGCGCCCTGAACAATCTTGTGGCCAGGGGAATGGCCCCACCGGCTTCAATGCCTTGTGGGTTTTCACGGAAAAAGTCGAAATTGAAGCAGAAGTCGAAGACCCGGAAATCCTGCTTGTCTTCTCCTGGACCAAACAAATCCTTGCACAGGCGGGTACCCCTGCCAATCATCTGCCAGAACTTGATGCGCGAATACACCGGCTTGAAGAACACCAGGTTGGCCACTTCCGGCACGTCGATGCCGGTATCCAGCATATCCACCGAGACTGCGATATGCGGGGCCTTGTCTTTCTGGGAGAAGTCATCTATTAGTGACTGCGGGTATTTTGCATAGTTGTCGATAATGCGGGCAAAGTGGCCCTTGTAATGGGGGTAGTGGTGGTTGAAGCGCTCCTCGATGAACTTGGCGTGTTCGTGGTTGCGTGCAAAGAGGATGGTCTTGGCCAGGCGGTCACCGCCTTCCACTGTATGACCATTCTCCATCAGGTACTGCAACACCTTGTCCACGGTGTCCTTGTTGAATAGCCAGCTGTTAATGGCAGCTGCATTGACCCGGTCGGGTATTTCCCCCGGCGGGACATCATCGCCCCAGTCCAGGCTTTCCCACTGGGCCTTTTCTTCCTCGCTCAGGGAGTCGTAATCAATACCCTCGCGGGGAAAGCGTAGATCCACCTGCTGCACCCGCGGTGGGTTGAGGAAGCCGTCAGCAACGGCCGTTTCCAGCTCATAGGCATCCGTAGGTACGCCGGGTTCCAGTTCAAACAGGTCATAGGTGTTGCGGTCCACTTCCTCTCTTGGCGTGGCGGTAAGTCCCACCAGCAGTGAGTCAAAATAACGGAAGATGGCCCCGTATTTCTGGTACACGGAGCGGTGGGCTTCGTCGATGATGATGAGGTCGAAATGCCCCACGCCGAAACGGGCTTCACCGCCGTCAGTTTCATCGATCATGTTGAGCATGGTGGGATAGGTGCAGACATAGACCCGGCCCTCGGTATTCTTCTCAGTCACAAGGTTCACGGCACTGGATTGGGGCAGGTGTGTCTTAAAGGCTTTGACGGCCTGGTTCACCAGGGAAACCCGGTCAGCCAGAAACAGGGCACGTTTGACCCAGCCGGCCCGCTGCAGGACATCCACCAGGGCAATGGCGGTACGGGTCTTTCCCGTGCCCGTGGCCATCACCAGCAGGGCCTTACGCCGTGATTGGGTGAATTGTTCAAAGATGCTGCCAATGGCGCGCTTCTGGTAATAGCGCTCGGCAATGGCATCCTTGACCTGGGCTACATCCAGGGGCTTCTTTAGCTCCCGGCGCTGGATAAGCCCCCAGAGTTCCTCTTTCTTGTAGAAACCGGCAACCCGGCGAGGAGGGTATTGGAGATCATCCCAGAGCCAGGTGTCGTAACCGTTGGTGTAGAAAATAATGGGCCGCTGGCCGGTCATCTGCTCCAGGCAGTCGGCATAGAGTTTGGCCTGCTGCTGACCCACCTGGGCATCCGCCGTCGTGCGCTTGGCCTCCACCACAGCGAGGGGTTTGCCATCGTCGCCCCAGAGGACGTAATCCACAAAGCCCACGCCTTTATTGTTGGGCATACCACTGACTTCAAATTCCCGATCCCGGGGCTGGTCCAGGGGCCAGCCGGCACGGTGCAGTTCCACATCGATCAGGTAATGGCGGGTAGCCGCTTCAGAATAATCATGGGTGTCCGGCGTGGCTTCAGCCTGCGCCCTCACCTGGGCCAGTTCTTCACGTAACTGCTGCATTTCCTGGTCCAGTGCATCGCGTTCCTGTTGCTGTTTCAGGACGGCCTGACTCTGTTCAATCAGTCTGGTTTCCAGGGCTTCCAGTTCGCGGCGCGGGACAACGGCCTCAGCACCGGCAGGCTGAGGAATTCGATCATCCCGCCAGCCAGCGCCTTCCCGGGATGCCTTGGGGGCATAGGTGCGCACCAGCCAGTAACAGATATGGTGCAGTTCCTTAACGGCCTGCAGGGCATCGCTTTCCTTGATCGGACGAGGGTTATGGACAGCCTGGTTGCCGACCTTCTGGATAACCCGGGCTTTCTGGAATACCGCCTGGGGCAGCAGATTCTGGAAGGTGGGTTCATGGAGTAATGCGCCCAGACTGTTGTCATAGGGCATGCGCAGTTCAGGGTCGTAGCGATAGAGCCAGTAGACGATGGATTCCAGGGTAAAGCGGGCATGGAAGCAGGCGGCCCGGGGATCGCCCATGACATGACCTTCCGCCCGCACTGCCGATTCCGCGATGTCGCGAAATTCGTCTGGGAGGAAAGCGAAATTGGTCATGGTTAGAGATCACCGTTGAAAGCGCGTGATTGGATTGAGGCGAACAAATTCTCAAGTTCGGTTGAGTGCTTCTTGAGAAAAGATTTTTGCTGTTCGATAGATTCAATGATGTTGGCGAAAAGGTCTTGTTGATTAATTGGTGGTACGGGTACACATATTTTGGAAAAAGCTGATTTGCTCACCATACCCTTCATTGAGTTTGTTGATGCATTTTGGACCAATTTTTTTCCCACTAAAAAAAGACCAAATGCAAACCACATTTTAATTTTTTTTGATGGTACGAATGCGTTTATCTGTTGATTAAACGCAACTTCTCTATCAGCTATTCCAGCATTCCCAATACACGAAGGAGAACCAGCTATACATGTAACTAAGATTGACCCTTTTGGTGCTATTCGCGCGACTTCTTTGCCTGACTCAGACAATCCCTCTTCAGCTTTAGTCAGAATAAATGAAGGATTGTTGATGTTATCTGATTTAATCCATTCGATATACTTACCGTAAAATTCCGGCTGTTTTCGCGAAGGAGTGTTTCCAGTAATTATTTCTCCAATCTCGCCCAGTTTAAGTGAATCCCATCCCTTTGGATTCGTTACTGGATCACCAAACATGTCCAGAAAAGTGGACTGAAGCAAGTCATCCAGCAAGGCTATCGAATCGCGGCGCTTGTCGAGTAGAGCATCGGCGGCATCAAGGATGGTGGCAATATGTTTTTGCTTGGGTAAGGGGGGAAGAAATACCAATCGACCTTTTATATCTGAAGGCTTAATGTATGGCTGGGCTGTTCCAGAACGATGCCAAGATTTTTCATTGTTCAGCTGATGCCACAGATAGCGTATATCGGCCTTTGATTTATCTGGGATAAATACTGAAGTATTAGCAAGACTGGACCATTTCCCGGAAGGTTGAAAGCATTTGCCACATCTCGCACCGATTGCTGATAAGACAATAGCAGGTTCATTAAACTCAAAACTAGGTAGGTTGCCATTATGGCCCCCTGCTCCATAAGCGGGATATCCTCCTTTCTCGATAAAGTTTTTCCCAGAAAGTTTATGCCGACCACCTTGGAATATTTGGCAAACCGTATCTAGTCGAACAAACTCACCTTTATCAGAGTAATGTTTGCTCACTTTAATAGTTCCTCTAATTCTTGCCTTCCTTTTAAAATCTCATCTTCAAGCTGAGCTAATCGCTTTAAGATTATTTGTGGAGATTCATATTGCTTCGAATCAGATTTCATTTCCTTATATCGGCTTATGGATAGATCATAATCACGCTTGAATATTTCATCTTTAGATACGAGAAAACTTTTTTCGCTCCGTTTGCGGTCTTCTTCATTTACCCGATTCTGCCATCGGTGCAAGATGTCCGACAGGTCATCTTTGTCGGGCTGAGGAGTGCGCTTGTCATCCAGGGAAAAACCATCCGCCTGCATGTCATAGAACCAGACATTATCGGTACCGCCGGAATTG
>CAZKJY010000238.1:0-3812 GCA_964553165.1 uncultured Enterobacteriaceae bacterium | reverse complement strand
AGATAGATTTTAACGAAGTATTATTTCGATTTTAATAGTTAACTTGTCAGTACCTTTTTGGCGTGTCGCAGAATTAGCGTCATAACTATGAATTATTAAGAGTCATTTCAAACTGAGACGCTGTCGTTTTTAGCCATTCATTGCTCTTGAGTTACATTAATAACATTTATGTAACTAACCAACAAAAATGTCGGCTCTTGTTATTTTAATACCATTGAATAAAATAGCCAGCTAAATTAACGCAGAAAGCAAAAACACTAAAAAAACAGGAATTGCTCATGAAAATAATAGTTTTAGGGGGCTCCGGTATGATCGGGTCCCGAATCGTCTCAGAAGCGGCAAGTCGTGGACACCAGGTTGTTGCCGCCAGTCGCCATCCGGAGAAAATTGCAGGCAACGAAAAGGTAAGCGCAGTTCAAATTGATGCCAATGATGCGCAATCCATCGCCAGTGCAGCGAAGGAAGCTGACGTGATTGTGGTGTCAGTCAGTCCAAGAAGTGGAGGCGATCCTCTGCAGGAGGCCAGCCAGGTCAGCGAGGCAGCCATGTCTGCGGCCAAATCTACCGGCAAGCGTCTGTTTTACGTGGGTGGTGCAGGCAGTCTCTTGTTGCCGGATGGTTCTCCAGTCGCTGAAACCCTGCCTGATGAAATCAAGCCAGAAGCCCTTGCCATGCGTGCAGTGCGTGACAAATTGCAGAACAGTGATCTGAATTGGACGGTTCTCTGCCCGCCAGCGATGATCCAGCCGGGCGAGAAAAAAGGCAATTACCGTCTGGGCGACAAGAACCTGATGTTTAACGAGCAGGGCGAGAGTGCGATCAGTGCTGAAGATTTTGCTGATGCTGTGCTCAACGAGCTGGAAAATCCCGCCCACCTTAAGGCACAGTTTACCATTGCCTACTGATGACTTGTGCTTCAGTGACGGGGGATAGGCTATCCCCCGTCTCCTTCTATTAAGGCTATCCCAACAGGATAAAGAGTCCCTGAATCGTCAGCAGAATACCAAGCCCACGGGTCATCCAGCGGGCGATGTTCAGAAAGTGGTAATCACTCAGGCGATCCAGCAGGACCTTGCCACTGCGGGTTCCCACCCAGACTAAAGGCAACATGGCCAGGAGCCACCAGGGTGAGAAGCTGAGCGGTTCTGCGACAGAAGCAGAGACGATGACGCCGTAATAGACCAGCTTGGACAGGTGGCCGATGCCCTGGGTAAAGGCCTTGGTGCCGACGATTTCATGCCGGGTCATGTTGGTTGAAAGATAAAAATAATCCAGGATCGGTCCGGAGGCACCAGCAAGTAACTGAAATCCGGTCACCAGGATGCCGCAGAGGATGGCCATGAAAGGTTTACGAATATCCGGCTGATATTTCTTCGGCAGCGAGAAGCCCACCCAGGGCAACAGGCCCAGTACAATAAATACCACGCCTTTACTGGGAATATAACTCACCAGATAAAATCCACCCAGTGCCAGCAGCCAGCCGAGCATGTACCAAGCAACAATAGTCCAGTTGATGACATGCCACAAAAAAGTCACCCGAGAGGCATTCGAAAAAAACTGGGAGGCCCCGTGCACCACAAAGGCATCCCGGACCGGCATCAGGGAGCCCAGCACCCACATCAGAATGATGCCGCCAGCCATGCCAAACACGCCTGAGATAAAACTGGTCACCAGAAGGGCGCTGATCAGGATAATGACAATTAGAAGCGTGGCCATGGCAGGTAAGCTAATTTGAAAACGCGCAACTATACTCTGATGTCAGCCAATCAGGAAACTTTCTCCGATGGGCTGCCACTGGCTGGGTTTATTGATGGGCGTGATTCGCTGTACCTGATGGATAGCCGGGTGCAGAATTTCATCAAAGCGTTTCACATCATCACAGGAGCGATCCAGCCACTTATCGATTAGTTCTTTATTGTCATAATCTAGCATCAGCGGGATCGATTTGGGGTGGATATGCGCCCACTTGTCGACCGGTGGCAGGGTGATGATGGAGGCAGAATAGATAATTTCGCCGCTGTCATGATCATGATGCTCAATGAACAGTCCGCCAAAAGCGATGGCACGGTCTTCCAGTTCGATTTTGTAATAGGTTTTTTTGTCGCCCAGCCCTTCAGCAAAAGCTGTCGCAGGAATAATACAGCGAGATTGCCGAAAAGGTTTGTAGCCCAGTGAACGGGGCTGATTCAGCTTGTCAGCCCGGGAATTGAAGGTGGCATATTTGTAGTTTGGCTTGTGTGTTTGGTGATCCAGCAGTAACCACCAGAGGGCACTATTGATGCGGCGTTCCCCGTTTTCATGGATGATGGAAATCCAGCTGCCTGGTGCAAAGTCATCGGAATATCGGGGGTGTCCTTCCGCCCCGAGAGCATCCAGCAGTCTGTCAGATTGCTCATTCTTTTTGATTTGGAATCGGCCACACATGTAAGAGATTCCTGTCTAGGTTGCTTAATCATTATTGTTAAGCAGCGATTCAAGCTTCATGGCAATAGCCAGCAAGTTTCGGTCGCTGCCGGCCGGGCCAGTAAGTTCAAGCCCGACGGCCTGCCCATTTGCTGCCAGACCAGCGGGCAGTGAAATGGCAGGCAGGCCCAGCAGACTAGCCGGGTTGGTATTTTTCTTGACCGTCTGGAAAGTCGGCAAGGTTTCACCATTGAGCAGCAAATTTTCTGATTCTTCAGTAATGGACCTGGCCGTTACTGGCACAGTCGGATAGAGCAGGGCATCTATGTCCTGCTCAATAAAGAAGGAAGCCATACCAGTCATCAGCTCTTCTCGAATAGCCAATGCCTGCTGGTATTCATCAGGGCTAAACGGCTGGGAGAGAATCAGTTCAAGGGTTAGTGCAACGTCCGGACTGGCTATTTGGGAAACCAGAGCTTCAAGACTCACGCGGGTACTGTACGTTTGAAGGTAGGCTCTCAAGTCACCCAAGGCTTCATAGAGCACAATGATGTCGCTGTTCGCAGCTGCCGGGTTAACCAGCGCTGAAACATCGACGTCTACCAACACAATGCCTTGTGCTTGCAGAGAAGCCAGCCGAGCATTGGTTACATCAGTCACTGCAGCTTCGAGATCGTCGAAAAAATAAGACCTTGGGAGACCGATTCTCAAGACATCTCCGGGCTGGCTGATTGAGCTTGAGTCCTCAGTGATCAGGGTGTCAATACTGGCAAGGGTACTCACCTTGCTGGCTATCAGTCCAATGGTGTCATGTGTATGTGAAAGCGGGGTCACCGCTGTGGATGGATAACGTCCGGTGGATGGCCGAAACCCAAGCACACCATTGAGTGCCGCCGGTATGCGGCATGAACCGCCGGTATCCGTGCATAAACCCCAGTCGACTAAGCCGCTGGCGACAGCGACTGCCGTACCGCCACTACTGCCACCGGCAAAGCGACTGCTATCAAAATAATTACGGACGGCTCCAAAGGCATAGTTGTTACTCGTGATACCAAAAGCCAGTTCGTGCATATTGCTTTTTGCGACTGGAATGGCGCCCGCATCGATTAGCCTCTGAACAGTGGGGTTATGTTCGCTTGGTATAAAGTTTCTCAAGGCAGGAGTGCCAGCGGTATTGGCAATACCGGCTACATGGATATTATCTTTAATCACAAAATAGGGACGAATACTGGCTGGAAAGATTGTATTTTCCGCAGGTGAAAATACGTCGGCTGGGATTTCGGTGATCAGGGCATTTAAGGCTGTCAGGGAATCCAAGTCCTTCGGGGCTTGATGGGGTTGCATGCCGTTGCAAGAGGTTAGTAATGTCAAAATTACTACGTAGAAAACTGGTCTGAGCATCTGATTGG
>CAZKJY010000237.1:0-3816 GCA_964553165.1 uncultured Enterobacteriaceae bacterium | reverse complement strand
TGAATGAAGCTTGATTTACAGCATTCATAAAGAGCCGCCATCATACCGAAAAAGCCTTTCTGTCACTAGCTGAAATGTTTGATAGACACTGTCCTTTCTGCCTTGCACAGTATTTCCATGGAAAAATAAGGGTGATTTTGTGTATAATAAACGGCTCACTGTCGAGTTTTTAACCGAAAGAGTAAGGATTGGTATGGCTAACACGAAGAAAAAAACCACAATAAAAAAAGTAAGCTTTGAACAGACCCCCGGTATAGATTCCCACAGCATTGAAGAACAGACAGCAGCCTTTTTAGCTGCCGGCGGCAAAATCCAACAGATTCCCAGCGGGGTGAGCGGCCAGGTTCAAACTTCCGGCCCACGTCATATTACCCTCGGCAAACGCCACCAGACCAACTAAGACTCCAGATTTTCACCAAGACTTTTAATCCCGGCTGTGACTGTTCTACACTGCCGGGATATTCTGTGTGGATACGGAAAGTGCCATGAGCCAGGCCAGACCTTTAAATTACCAGTCCCTCAAGCACAAACTCTTTAAACGTAGTGAGCACTCACATAAGGGAGACAATGGTCATGTGCTGGTGATTGGTGGCGACCATGGTTTTGGCGGCGCTCCCCTGCTGGCTGCCGAAGCGGCTGCCCGTAGTGGCGCAGGCCTGATATCGGTGGCCACCCGTCCCGAACACTGCCCGGCCTTTCTTGCCCGATGCCCCGAGCTCATGGTCAAGGGGATTAACAGCCCGGCTGAATTACCCAGCCTGATCAAGGCAGCCAGTTTCATTATTGCGGGACCAGGGCTTGGCCAGTCATCGTGGTCCGTGGATTGCCTCAAAGCAGCCTTTCTGGTTGACCGCCCTGTTCTGCTGGATGCTGATGCCCTTAATTTGATTGCCCAGGAGCGCATTGATGCGCCCCTGCCCCGTCATCATGTGATGACTCCCCATCCTGGCGAGGCCGCCAGATTGCTGGGCTGCAAGACCGAGGAAGTCCAGAATGACCGCGAGCAGTCCTGCCTTGCGCTGGAAGAAAAATACGGTGGCGTGATTGTCCTGAAAGGTGCAGGCACCCTGATAGCCGCCCGTCAGCATGAACGCGTACAACTGGCAGTCTGCACGCATGGCAATCCCGGCATGGGTTCTGGCGGGATGGGGGACGCCCTCAGTGGCGTCATCGGCGGACTGGCTGCACAGGGTTTCCCGCTGCAGGAAAGTGCCGAACTCGGTGTCTGTATCCACGGCCTGGCCGCTGATCTCATTGCCAGGGATACCGGTGAGCGCGGCATGCTGGCCAGTGATTTGTTCCCCTATATCCATCGTCTGGTTAATCAGCTGTGAACGAAACCTATCTGGCTGATGAAGCGGCCACCGAACACTTTGGTGCGGCTCTTGCGGGAATACTGGACACGGCCGGCCTGCTGACTTTCAGCGGTCAGCTGGGCGCTGGCAAAACCACGCTGATCCGCGGCCTGATGCACGCGCTGGGTCATGAAGGCGCTGTCAAAAGCCCGACTTATACCCTGGTGGAACCCTATGATCTGGCTGGCCGCCAGGTCATGCATTTCGATCTTTACCGGCTTTCGGACCCGGAAGAGCTGGAATTTCTTGGTTTCCGTGACTATCTGGATGGTGCGACCCTCTGCCTGATCGAATGGCCGGAGAGGGGTGAACACTTCCTGCCAAAACCGGATCTGAGCCTGCAATTGACCGTTAAGCCGCCAGGTCGGCAGATTCGCTGGCAGGCGCATAGTGACAAGGGTGAAAAATTCAGCGAGCGCCTTAACGAACTTTTCAGAAATTAATCTAGAAAAATACTAGATTATCATTGTAAACAGCTGTAATCTCTGCATTTATTATATTTCCGGAAGGCTAATTGAGACTGAAGTCATGGGCATGCCCTTGCGAATTCTTGGTGTGGTACTGTGCTTTCTGTGCAGCGCAGCCGCGCACGCTGCGCTCATTGAGGGCGTGCGTTCCTACCGTGCCCCGGACTACACCCGCCTGGTTTTTGATTTAAGCGAACAGGTTGAGCATCAGGTGTTCAGCCTGGAAAATCCCCGCCGGCTGGTGATTGACCTCAGCAACATCAGCCTCCAGACCAATTTCAATACGCTTGACCTGGCTGATACGCCGATCAGCACTATCCGTTCTGCCTCACGCAACGGCACAGACACCCGGGTGGTACTTGACCTCAATGCCGCTGTCCAGCCACGTTCATTTTTACTGTCTAAAAATGATCAGTATGGTGACCGGCTGGTAGTAGACCTTTATGACACCACGCCCAGCGCACCCCGTGAGCGAGTGATCACGGCTTCGGCCGAAGATCTGGCCAACGGCAAACGCGATATCGTCGTCGCCATTTCCGCCGGACACGGCGGTGAAGACCCGGGGGCCATTGGCGTTGGTGGTCTGCGTGAAAAGAACGTTGTGCTGGCAATCGCCCGTGAAATTGAACGTATTCTTAACCAGATGCCCGGCTACCGGCCGGTGATGATTCGTGATGGCGATTACTACGTTGATCTGCGCGGTCGGACAAGCATCGCCCACCAGAACAATGCTGACTTTTTCATCGCCATTCATGCCGATGCCTTTTCCAGTTCCAGTGCCCGAGGTGCCACGGTTTATGCCCTGTCGCAGCGCGGCGCCACTTCAGAACAGGCCCGGCGTCTGGCCGAAAAGGAAAACGGTGCTGACCTGATCGGGGGTGTCGGTTCAGTGTCGCTTTCGGACAAGGACGAGGTACTGGCTTCCGTGTTACTGGATCTGTCCATGACGGCCAGCATTGCCTCGAGTCTTGAAGCCGGTAACAAAATCATCAATTCACTGGGCAGCGTCACCCACATGCGCCGGACCAACGTGGAGCAGGCCGCCTTTGTTGTGCTGAAGCAGGCTGACATTCCGTCGCTGCTGATTGAAGCCGGTTACGTCACCAATCCGACCGATGCCCGCAATCTGAATTCTGCTTCCTATCAGCGGCAGTTTGCGACTGCCGTTGTGCAGGGTATTACTTCCTATTTCTACGATGCGCCTCCGCGAGGCACGCTGGTTGCCTGGCACAAGGCCAACGGTGGCGCGCCAAGTTCCTACACCGTCCAGCGTGGCGACAATCTGAGCGAAATCGCCCAGCGTTTCAATGTGTCGCTGAATGATCTCAAAGCGGCAAACAACATCAATGGCTCGGTGATCCAAGTGGGGCAGACGCTGCGGATCCCCAATGCCCTATCCATGCCGATCCTGTCTCAGGCCGCCTTCCGCGAACACGTGGTCAGCCGCGGGGAATCCCTGTCACAGATTGCAGTGAACTATTCGGTTTCACTGCAACGTCTGAGGGAAAGCAACCAGCTCAACAGTGATACCATTCGTATCGGCCAGGTCCTGCGCATCCCTGTTATTTAATCGATCTCCCCCGAGCGCTTGCAATCATTCCTAAAGCCACTCAAACTCGGTGCCAACGTGTTTGATAAAAGATTCCATTCGCCTTATGGCACGAATACAACTGCTCAGTCAGCGACTGACCAACCAGATTGCTGCTGGCGAGGTCGTTGAACGCCCCGCTTCCGTCGTAAAAGAACTGCTGGAAAACAGCCTGGATGCCGGCGCCGACCGCATTGATATCGAACTGGAACAGGGTGGCGTCAAACTGATCCGCATCCGCGACAATGGTCAGGGCATCATCAAGGATGATCTGCCCCTGGCACTGAGCCGACATGCGACCAGTAAAATTTATGAACTGGAAGATCTGGAACACGTTGCCAGTCTGGGCTTTCGCGGTGAGGCCCTGGCCAGTATCGCCTCGGTGTCGCGACTGCTGCTGATTTCC
>CAZKJY010000236.1:0-3851 GCA_964553165.1 uncultured Enterobacteriaceae bacterium | reverse complement strand
CCCCTGTTTTCCACCCAGGTGGCGGCGGGATTCCCCTCGCCGGCAGATGACTATATTGAAAGCGGTCTGGACCTCAATGAGTATTTGATTCGCAGTCCCTCTTCCACCTACCTGGTGCGTGCCAGTGGTGATTCCATGACGGGCTGTGGCATTCAGGATGGCGCGCTGCTGGTGGTCGACCGCTCCATCACTCCACGTCAGGGGCACATTGTGATTGCCGCCGTCAACGGCGAACTGACCTGCAAGCTGCTGGACATCAAGGGCAGACAGCTGTTGGCGGGTAATGGCGCCTATGCCCCGATTCCAATTACTGAGGAAGCGGATCTGAGTATCGAAGGCGTGGTCGTGCATGCCATCAATTCCCTGTGCCCTCCTGGCTAGCATGTACGCCCTGGTCGACTGCAATACCTTTTACGCCAGTTGTGAGGCGATTTTCAATCCCTCAGTGCGCGGCCAGCCCATCGTGGTACTGTCGAACAATGACGGCTGCGTGATTTCCCGCAATGCTGAAGCCAAGGCCCTGAACATCCCGGATCTGCGTCCCTATTTCCAGGTCAGGGAACTGCTGAAAAAGCACCGCGTGCAGATTTTTTCCAGCAACTATGAACTCTACGGCGATATTTCAGCCCGCGTCATGGCGCTGCTGGAAGGCTACAGCGTCGGCATGGAAGTGTATTCGATTGATGAGGCCTTCCTGCGGGTGCGGGCCGAGGATTATGCAGCGCATGGCAAGGCCATTAAAGACATGCTCTGGCAGCAGGTACGCATGCCGGTTTGCGTCGGCATTGCCCCAACCAAGACCCTGGCCAAGCTGGCCAACCGGGCCGCCAAGAAGCTGCCGCGCCTGAACGGGGTCTGTGTGCTGGACGCGCCACATAAATGGCGCTGGCTGCTGGCGCGGGTCAAACCCGAGGCGGTCTGGGGGATCGGTTCACGCATTGCCGCGCGGCTTGGCTATCTGGGTATTCACACCGCCCTGCAGCTGATTGAGAGTGATCCGAAATACCTGCGCCGGCATTTCAGTGTCAACCTGGAGCGCACCATGCGTGAGTTGCGGGGGGAAGCCTGTCTTGACCTGGAAACAGAACCCGCGCCACGCAAGGAAATTATCTGCACCCGCAGTTTTTCCTACAAGGTAACGGCACTGCAGGAACTGCAACAGGCCATCAGCCTGTACGCCGACCGTGCCTGCGAAAAGCTGCGCAAGCAGAACAGCCTGACGGCCACCCTGTGGGTTTATCTGGAAAGCTTCGATAAAAAAGTGGGCCATTTCCGCCCCCAGCGTGTCACTACCCTGCCCCACCTAACCAATGACACCCGGCACATTGCTGCCGAAGCCGCAAGACTGGTTGCCCAGCTTTACCGGCCGGGTATCCGCTACAAGAAGTGTGGTATTGGTTTGCTGGATGTGCGCAGTCGCCAGTACGAACAGCATGATTTTTTCAATCCTCAGCAATCTGACAAGTCCCGTCGTCTTATGCAGGTGATGGATCAGATCAATGCCCGTTATGGCAAGCATCAGATCAAACTGCTGAATGCGGGCATTCAACCAAAGTGGGCGATGAAACGTGACTACATGTCACCACGTTACACGACGCGCTGGCAGGATATTCCGGTCGTAAAATGTGCCTAGAAGCGTGAAGAGGCTGGTTTAGGTTTTTGAGGTAATGCGATTGTAGATGGCCATGATCTCGGCTTCATCTCCAGCCTTGTATTTCATGCTGAAGACGCCGACTTCCGGTTGTCCTTCCCGCACATTTTCTTCATAGCTGCCGCTGCTTTCGCCGGTGGTATAGTGAAAACCGGTATTGCAGCTGACATTAAAAGCCCGCGGGTCATTTTCAAAGGCGCTTTCCAGCCGCTCCGCCATAGCAGCCGAACCTGAATAATCGAGGAAACGCCAGTCTTCATTTTTATCGGCCTGTGCTGTTGAAAATGGATTCAGTTTTTGTATGGGACTCCCGGCACTTTCTTCGACACTTTCCCCGGCACTTCCCCCGGTGCCCTGCCCGGCTTTATCGGCATCGGCGCCATACTTGTTGGAAAGATTGAGGAAAGTTCTGCCGGCAAGCCAGAAAATGACAGTGAAAACAAGCAGTCCAATGAGGGTGTCAGTGAGGCCAGCAGTTCCTTCCTCACTGAACAGGTCAAAGAGCCCACGGATGATGACAAAACCGGTGAAGATCAGGACAAGCAGACTTATCCAGTAAATCCATTCATCCTTTTTTGTCATCATCGTTTATGTGGTCTCCTGCGGACTTATTCTCAGGGTACCAGTTTTCGGATAATGCCATCACCCTTGTTGAGGATGAAAATCGAATTGAAAGGACCGGCATCGATACGCGGATCGGCACGCGGAGCACCTTCGTTTTCCTGGATCAGCTGCAACAGGGTTTTTGCCTCACCACCGTCATTGAACAGAACGCGGCGAATGGCCGGGTAACTGGAAGGCAGCGCATTGGCATCAACATAAAAGATTTCTCCGCTGACCAGATCGGCAAACAGCAAGGTGTCTTCCAGCGCCTCGATGTCATCATCACGGTAAATCAGCAGGCCGGAAGCCGCCCCTCGGCTCTGCAGAATCGGATCAGTATGGTCCCACTCCACAACCGGGTAGGTGACGCTGCTGTCACCGCGAGGATTGCTCAGGTTGATGACGCCATTTTCGAAACGGTAACTGGCTTCCCAGGTGTTCCAGCCCAGGTTGCCGTCACGCGGAACCAGAGACACTTCTTCAACAATATTCTGACCGATATCGGACAGATACATGTTGCCGCTTTCCTCATCCCAGACAAAGTGCTGGGCATTGCGGATACCATAGGCATAGATTTCATCCAGAGCGGCATTATTGCCGACAAAGGGGTTGTCAGCCGGGATGCCGTACTGACCGTTGGGACCATTATCACCCAGTGGATCAATGCGCAGCATTTTGCCGAAGATGGAGCCCAGATCCTGAGCCATGTTCATCGGGTCACCACCGGAGCCGCCATCGCCATTGGAAATGTACAGCATGCCATAGTCGGCATCGCCCGGTTCAGCCAGGGGATTGAAACCGATCTGGCCGCCGTTGTGATTGCGGTAAGGCTGCTGCACCCGCAGCATTTCACGTGGCGCACCGCCGTCATAGCTGGTAGCCATGGGCGAGTTGGTGGTCCACTCATGCAGCACAAGATCATGGTCATCCAGTGAGGTATCCCTGGGGACATAATCCGCCTGCGGTCGGGTATTGGTGCTGTCAGTCCAGGTATAGAATTTGCCATAGCCAGGAGTTCCCGGGCGGTTAAAATCCGGATGTAGGGCAAAACTCTGCATGCCCTGCTCGCGGTTACCGTCCGATACCTGCACGCCGTAGTCATCGACATCAATGTATTCCCTGACCTCACCGCCCTCATAAGGAATGGTGTAGATCTGGCCACGCTGGTCATTGACCCAGATGCGGCGGTTGTTACCGGGCTCCGGGATCAGTTGCATCATGCGAGCCTGTTCACCGTCAATGGCTGGCAGTGTGGCGAACTCCTGGTAATTGACAAGAATGATGTCGCTGTCCGCTTCAATCGGATTGGTGAAGGGATTATTGCTTTGCTGCGCCATGGCTGCGCTGCTGATGAGTATGCTCATCCCCAACAAGGTGTTTCTGATCATCGGTTTCCCCTGTAAAAAATATAAATCGGTTAATCGGTCCGGTAATTTACCGGGCAGCCTGCCATATAGATACCGCTGGCTTCATTGGTTTCACAAAAATCGATGGCTGCATCCAGCTGAATCTGAATATTAGCAAGAACTTCCGCAAAGGTAGTAACCCTGCCGTGCACCGGAATATCGAACTGTGGGCTCAGGTTCCAGTACTCAAC
>CAZKJY010000235.1:0-3852 GCA_964553165.1 uncultured Enterobacteriaceae bacterium | reverse complement strand
TCCAGACCGCTTTCAATATAGTCATCTGCCGGCGAGGGGAATCCCGCCGCCACCCGGGTGGAAAACAGGGGCAGAGGCAGGTAAGAGGGCAGCTCGCTTTTTTCTACGGGGGTAACTTTCATGACAGCTCGATTTTTTCCGGCTTTCAATCTTCGCCGATTTGCCGGTGGGCAGCAAGCCAAAACCTTCGACGCCTGACACTTCAATCTGTTATTGCTATTGCCATTGTGCTTGTTGCCGAGCGTCTGGCGACAGGACATCGCCAGCCCTTGAAAAATCCGGCAATGACCCTACTTTTTTCGGTAAGAAGTTTTCATTTTTACTTACTTTTTAGCACCATTTTTAAGAGGTAATGATCATGGAGACAACACAACAAACCCATAAACTATCCCGTCTTGTCATCACTGTCCTCATTGGCCTGCTGGCCGTGCTGGCCTTCTTCACCTGGCACCTGTCGACTGAAGTTCAGTCGATGCGTGAAGCCATCGCGCTGGCAAACACAACGCCACCGGCCAGTGCCGTGCTGAACACGACACCCCCTGTGAACAGTCCGCCAGCGCCCGTGAACCCCCGCCAGCCGACGCCGACCAGTCCGGATCCGCAGCCTCCTGTGTCCGGGCTCAGCGACCCGTATACGACGCCATTCCCGGATCCTTTCCAGGGTCCCTTTACCAGAAACTGGCCCGGCTTTATGGATCCCAGCGGACAGATTGCCGAAATGCAGCGGCGCATGGATGAGCTGATGAACTCGATGACACAGGGCTTTCCGTTTTTCAACCAGCAGGATTTTGGTTTCGGCTTTATCAACAGCGGCCCGGCAATCAGCATGACCGAAACGCCTGAGGCCTATGAGGTCACCATCGCTGTCCCGGACGGCCAGGAAGTCGAGCTGAACACCGAGCTGAACAACAATACCCTGGTGGTTTCCGGTTCCGTCAAAAGTGAGCGGGAAGAAAACGGTAATGGCCTCAGTAGCCGCAGCATGCAGGAAAGCCGTTTTTCACAGTCCATTCATCTGGCTGGCACCATTGATGAAGCTGGTATGCGGGTTGAACAGCAGGATGAGCAGATCGTGGTAACAGTACCCAAAGCCTGATACCACGGGCGATTCCTGCCAGGATGGACGACAAGAACAGATTGTTTTGTCTTGTCGGCCCATCCGGTTTTACTTGAATTCGCGGGCCTCTCGCCTATACTAGGGCGGAATGACTGTCCCTAAAGACGCTTAGTCTTATTCCCTTAACACAACACGAAAGGTATCGATGGAGGTATCTCTAATGCGCATTGCTCTTTTAAGTTTGTCTTCCCTGGTTTTGCTGGGAGCCTGCAGCCAGGAAGAAATGGCCAGTACGGCTCCCATGCCGGCAGCGGCGCCGCCCACTGCCGCTGAAGTTCTCGCCAATGTACAGGCGGCGATGGGGACTGGAAACCTGTCATCCATTACTGTGTCCGGTGATGCCTGGTCCATCAGAAACAGCTTCCGACAGACCCGTACAGCCAGCCCACCCTGGTTTCCACGTAATGAGATCATCGGTTATACCCAGACTATCGACCTGAATAGCGGAACCTCGCTGGCCAGTGGCGAATTCTTTGCCCAGAACCTGTTCTATGATCCCCCCACCTGGCAGACCTATACCCAGTACGCCACGGCAGATTCAGACTGGACAGCCCAGCTGAACACCTGGCTGACCCCCTGGGGCTTTATTGCGGGTGCCGAAGATAACGGCGCTACGCTGAGCATGCAGGATGGGCAGCCGGTTCTGAGCTGGATGTCGCCTGCGGATGTCACTTCTCCTGGCGGCCTGCGTTACACCGTGAATGGCTACGTCAATGATGACAACCTGATTGAAAAAACTGAAACCTGGGTTGAAGACAATTTCATGGGCGACATGCATGTCACTTTCACCTTTGAGAATTATGAAGAAATGGACGGTGTCATGGTGCCGGCGACCATCGAACGCTGGCAGGCTGGCGGGACGATTTTCGGTATCGGGCTGACAGACGCTGATGCCAATCCGGCCAATCTGACAGCGGCACTGACTGCGCCAGCCAGAACCGGTGGTGGTGGCGGTGGCGGTAACAACAATCCTCCGCCCAATCCGGCCGACCTGGTTGAAGAAGTGGCCCCTGGCGTCTGGCAGATCACCGGCGGCTATGGTTCCTTCGTAATTGAGTTTGAAAATGATCTGGTCGTCTTTGAAAGTGGCCAGAGCCCACAACGCGGCGAAGTCATTCTTGAAGCCATTGCCTCGATTTCAGACAAGCCCGTGCGTTTCCTGATCAACTCCCATCCGCACTCCGACCACACCGCTGGTCTGATTCCGATTGTGCGCGCCGGCATTCCGCTGATGGTCAACGAAAACGCGTTTGATTTCATGAGCATGGCTCTGAATACACCGCGCACACTGCTGGGAGAGGAACCTCTGAATCCGCAGTTTGAAGTGGCACCGGCAGGTCAGGTGACGGTACTCGAAGACTCCATGAACCGGGTAGAGATCCATCATATTCCCGGCCTGCATACCGACTCTTTGCTGTTCCTGTATCTGCCCGAACACAGCCTGGCCATCCAGGCCGACTTCACCATTCGCGGTGACAGTGACGGCAACACCTTACCCTATGAAGGACAGACGCCTCTGGCCCGGGAAATTGCTGCCTATATCGCTGAGAGTGGTATGCAGTTTGACACCCTGCTTGGCGTTCATGCCTCACCTTACCCGCAGGGACTGGAAGATGTGCTGATGGCCGTCCCCGAGTGATCCGGTCAGAAAATAGACCCCAAAAAGGCCAGCTTTCGCTGGCCTTTTTTATTGTCCACCTGTAAATTTTTTTTACAATTTCAGCCTGATGTATGTAAAATAATTTTACAAAATCAGCAGCTTAGTGAACTGCGCCACACTTTTGAGGTGCCGGGTTTATCACCTAAGGAAATGCCGATGCTTTTACAGGAAAATAGCCGGTAATGTCTTCGGTCAGGTAAAACTTTACACGGAAAGAATGATGAAAACCTCTCTTAAACCCAGCAGTCCTCACAGCGGATTTACCCTGCTGGAAGTGCTGGTCATTGTCGCGGTGCTGGGTGTCCTCGCCACTGTCGGCATTTCCACCTACAGTAATTATGTGACCAAATCCAAGCTTGTCGAAGCCGTGGTCATGTTCGATGCCGTCAAGACCAGTGTGCTCAGCGATTATTATGTGACACGTGACTTTCCCGAATCAGTCCTGTCGGCCAGAACCGCAGAAGATGCTGGCTCCTCCCAGATCACGAGCTCACCAAATGCCATCTCGGCAAATTCCAACACCATTGATGAAGTCTGGTATTACAAGCATGATGAGGCCGGTATTGGCTGGTTCGGTATGCAGCTTAATGACAGCCTCATGACCTCCTGCGCTGAAGATTGCCGCCTGCATGTCGGCTTCAAGGCAAACGGCGCCAACGTAAATTTTTACTGTGGCCTCTGGAACAGCGAAGATGCCGAGGATATTTTCCCACTGAACAATCTGCCCAGCGGCTGCCAGGAAACCTGCGTACGCTGCAAGCTGAATGAAAATGATGGCGCCTTTGATTTTGCCATGAACAATCCTGCCAACAGCGGTTCCTCGGGGAACGATAACAGCGGCAATAATAATGTGGCCAGCAACTTTGGTAACGATTTTGCCGACAACAGTTTCGCCGATAATGACAGCGACAATCTTGCCGATAATTCCGGTGGCGCTTCCGGCGCCAATGCCAGCGGAAACAATGATGCCAGCACGGGCAACGCTGATTCAGACCAGGCGGTTTCGGGTAATGACGTGGCTGACAATAACGACAGCAACAATAACAATAGCAACGACAATGCCAGCAACGCCAAC
>CAZKJY010000234.1:0-3855 GCA_964553165.1 uncultured Enterobacteriaceae bacterium | reverse complement strand
GACGGAACGCAGTTTTGTCATGGCGGATATTCCGGGTCTGATCCCTGGAGCAGCCGAGGGGGCCGGTCTGGGTATCCGTTTTCTGAAGCACCTCAGCCGAAGCCGTGTGCTTATCCATCTGGTTGATGTGGCACCCTATGATGGCAGTGATCCAGCTCAGGCAGTGCGTGATATTGTTGAAGAGCTGGAGAAGTTCAGTCCAACCCTGGCCGCGAAAGAACGCTGGCTGGTACTGAATAAAACTGACCTGCTGCCGGAAGCAGAACGTGAACAGATCTGCCAGGCTATTCTGGACAGACTGGCGTGGCAGGGCAGGGTCTTCAGAATTTCAGCCATTAGGGGTGAAGGCACCCGCGAACTCTGTGAAGCGCTGATGCGTGAAATGGAACAGCGAGCACAGCAACTGGCGGATGATGAATCACTGCGGCAGCAGGAAAAGGAAAAGCAGCAGCAGATGGATTATGAAATCCGTCGCAGCATAGAGCGAAGCCGGGCGCTGTGGCGCGAGAAACGCAAAGGTCAGCAGGATGATGACGACTATGATGTCGAAGTCGAGTATATCAATGAGTAAACGTGAACTGATAAAGCAGGCCAGAACCTGGGTGATCAAACTCGGCAGTTCTCTGGTCACGGATAACGGCCGGGGTCTGAACCGGGAAAAAATCGCGAACTGGGTGTCGCAGATTATCAATCTTCAGGCGCAGGGTGTGGATGTTGTCCTGGTCTCTTCCGGGGCCGTGGCAGAAGGCGTAAAGCGGCTTGGAATGAGTGGCCGACCGACAGCCATCCATGAGCAGCAGGCTGCCGCCGCCGTCGGACAGATGGGACTGATAGAAGCCTATGAACGCTGTTTCAAAGCCGATAACAGACACACCGCCCAGGTCCTGCTGACCCATGATGACCTCAGCAACCGTACCCGTTACCTGAATGCCAAAAGCACCCTGAATACCCTGTTGAAAATGGGTGTCACGCCGGTCATCAATGAAAATGATACCGTGGTAACCGAGGAAATCTGCTTTGGTGACAACGATACCCTGGCCGGACTTGTCGCCAACCTGATCAGCGCCCAGGCCCTGGTGATCATGACCGACCAGGATGGTCTGTACAATGCTGACCCGCGATCCCAGGCCAATGCAGAGCTGATTCATGAAGCCAGCAGCCATGATGACAGTCTCCTGCAGTATGCCGGAGGCAGTGGCGAACTGGGTAAAGGCGGTATGCTTACCAAGTTGAAGGCTGCCAGGCTGGCTGCGCGTTCCGGGACACTGACCGCGATTGTGAATGGCAACGCGCCCAATATCCTGCTGGATTTACACGCAGGAAAGGAGCGGGGTACCCTGCTCCTGCCGGAAACGCAGCCGATTGCCGCCCGCAAACAGTGGCTGGCCAGCCATCTCAAAGCCAGTGGCGAACTGGTGCTGGATGAGGGAGCCGTGAAGGTTCTGCAGAATTCCGGCAAGAGTCTCTTGCCGGTCGGTGTGAAAGCGGTTCATGGCAATTTTCAGCGTGGCGCCCTGGTGAGCTGCATCAATGCCGAGGGTAAGGTTATCGCCCGGGGGCTGGTCAATTATGATGCCGATGAAGCCCGACTTATCATCACCAGGTCCAGCGACCAGATTTTGCAGATCCTGGGTTACGACGGTGATCATGAAATGATTCACCGCGACAATCTGGTGCTGATCTGAGTCTTAGCTGAGTTAGTTGAGGTTGAGAAAGAAGCAGGCATAAAAAAACCGGCAGATGCCGGTTTTTTTTCTCAGGCCTTCAGCGCCTGAATATGGCCATTGAGCCTGCTTTTATGACGGGCGGCCTTGTTTTTGTGGATGATGCCTTTATCTGCCATGCGATCAATCACTGGAACGGCTTCCTTGTAGGCAGCTGACGCAGCGGC
Source organism: uncultured Enterobacteriaceae bacterium (assembly GCA_964553165.1). GTDB lineage: Bacteria > Pseudomonadota > Gammaproteobacteria > Pseudomonadales > Pseudohongiellaceae > UBA5109. Next base: position 1,964 of record CAZKJY010000234.1, on the reverse strand, counting down.
ATAATCTTTCGTCTGAATCGCAGCGTCCACCTTTTTGATATAGGTGCGAACCATGGAACGGAAACTGGCATTATGGCCCCGGCGTTTCTCCGCTTGCTTGGCTCTTTTGCGCGCTTGTGCTGTATTAGCCAAAATGGCCTCCTCGTGTAAAACGGTTTATCGGGTATTTTGTTGTTTCGGGGGGTCGAGCTTCCCGAAAAAAGACGCGAACTATGCAGTTTTAAGCCAGATTTGTCAATAGTGGAGCTGGTAAGATAAGTGCCTAGCGGCTAAGATGCGGGCTTTTAAATACCAGGCAATTTAATGCAGGACCAGTCGCCAGACCAGCAAGGTAAAGCAGAAAAAACGGCCCCTGAAAAGACACTGGCACGGTCCAGCCTGGTGGTTTCCTCGCTGACTTTTTTCTCCCGTATCATGGGTCTGGTCCGTGAAATCGTGTTTGCCGCCTTTTTTGGTGACAGCGCCCAGGCAGACGCTTTCTTTGTCGCCTTCCGGATTCCCAATTTCCTGCGCCGTCTGTTTGCAGAAGGGGCCTTTTCCCAGGCCTTTGTGCCGGTTCTTTCCGAATTCCGTCAAAAGTGCACACTGGCAGAAGTGAAGCTGCTGGTTGATCATGTTGCGGGAAGGCTGTCCGGTATTCTGATCCTGGTAAGTATTGTCGGGGTCATCGGCGCGCCTGTCCTGGCCACGCTCTTTGCTCCCGGTTACCTGGATGAAGACGATAAATTCAGCCTGCTGGTGGATATGCTGCGGATTACTTTTCCCTATATTCTGCTGATATCACTGACCGGCTTTGCCGGCGGAATTCTGAATTCCTACAACCGCTTTGCAGTACCTGCCTTTACACCGGTATTCCTGAATGTCTCGTTAATTGTCTGTGCGCTGTGGCTGAGTCCGCTCTTCAGCGAGCCGGTTATCGCCATTGCCTGGGGCGTGATCATCGCCGGCATCATCCAGCTGATGTTTCAACTGCCTTTCCTCAGTCATCTGCACCTGATTCCCCGACCACGCCTCAAGCCCAGGCATGAGGGAGTCACCCGCATCATCACGCTGATGATTCCCATCATGTTTTCGGTATCCGTTGGTCAGATCAATCTCTTGCTGGACACTGTACTGGCCACCTCACTTGCCGGGGACGGCAATGTCAGCTGGCTGTATTACGCTGACCGCATCATGTATCTGCCACTGGGGGTGTTTGCTGTTGCCATTGCAACGGTGATACTGCCGAGTCTGTCGAGAAAACATGCCGATGCTTCAGTGGAGCATTTTAAGGAAACCCTGGACTGGGGACTGCGCTGTATCCTGTTGATTGCAACTCCGGCAATGCTGGCTCTGGTCGCGCTTGCACAGCCGCTGGTGATTACCCTGTACCAGCGTGGTGAGTTTACAGCGGCGTCAGTCCTGCCAACGGCTCAGGCGCTGCAGGCTTATGCGCTGGGATTGATGGCATTTATGGCCGTCAAGGTCCTGGCGTCAGCCTATTTCTCCCGTCAGGACACCAAGACACCGGTCAAATACGGCATTATCGCCATGGTCAGTAATATGGTGCTCAATCTCCTGTTGATTCTGCCCCTGGCACACGTCGGCCTGGCGCTGGCGACAGGCATCTCATCCTGGGTCAATGCCCTTCTCCTGCTTTATGGTCTGATGAAGTTACAGCTGTTTTCCTTTCAGCGCAGTTTCTGGCTACTCTGTCTGCGGCTCCTGCTGGCGAATGTCCTGATGCTGCTTTTCCTGATGCAATTCAGTGCCGGGGCGGAACAGTGGCTTGCCTGGGGTAACTGGGAGCGTGCTTCTAATCTAGGCTTTCTCTGTCTGGGAGGCGGCGTGATTTATCTGCTTGGCCTGGGGCTGGCCGGGCTTAGGCCGCGTGATTTTAATCATTAAAGCGTCCAGGCTGCTGTTCTTCCCGCTATAATGCCCAACCTTTACGACTTCAGGTGAATGATGGAAGTTTACGACGA
>CAZKJY010000233.1:0-3906 GCA_964553165.1 uncultured Enterobacteriaceae bacterium | reverse complement strand
TTGATGTATTCATAGGTTGAATATATCAAATTTATGGAGTTAACTTGTCAATACCGTTTTGCGCGTTCGCTGCATTCACCAACGACAATTCGACTGGGGTGCAGGTTGTCATACAGCGCTTTACCTTCGCGTAAAAATTCAGGCGAAAAAAGAATCCTGTCATGTCCGGTTCGTTCCCTGATTGCTTTCGTAAACCCGACAGGGATGGTTGATTTAATGACAATTGTTGCCGCCGGATTGATGGCAATCACATCATTAATCACGGCTTCAACTGAGTTGGTATTGAAGGTGTTGGTTTCCGGGTCATAGTCTGTGGGAGTCGCGACAATGATAAAGTCAGCATGTTCGTAGGCCTGATGTTTATTCAGGGTTGCTCGCAGTCTGAGTGATTGACAGGCCAGGTATTCCTGAATGTCTTTATCGATAATAGGGGATATCCGGCGATTGACCTTATCGACACGGGAGGCATCGAGATCCAGCGCGACGACGTCATGGCGCTGGGCAAGTAAGACTGCATTTGAGAGGCCGACATAGCCCAGTCCTGCTATTCCGATTTTCACGGCTGTTTTGTGTCCTGATCGTTGGGCTGACAGTTTGTATGACGATTTCCTGGATATTTTAGGGAAGGCAGGTGAATGATTTGTGGCAGTTTTTTTTAATTTCGGCGCTGATCTGGTTAAGATTCTGTAAAAGAGCAAAACCGGAAACCGTTCAGGCTGTCAGGCGTGTTACAGGTGATTTATTGCAGACTTCACCGTCGGGCAGTGTCTCAGATTGGAATGTCCTTTAAAAATTCATGCTTATGGGGTTAATTCTGAGACCGTCTGGTGACAGGAAGTCATCAGCCGAGCCTGTACAAGGGTGAGACAAGCGATTTCAAAGCATTGCTTTGTGCGCTGACGAACGACACCCATCTGTGATGGGTGGCTGGACCGCAGTTTTTTTGGCGTGTCGCAGAATGAGCGTCAAACCATGAATCATTAGGATACATTTCAAACTGAAACACTGCCCACAGTCGCTTTCATTTGTCCCGGATAAAGGCTTCTGCTACGCTCATGCTCTCGGTAGTTCTCGTTATACGTCACATAAAATCAAAAATTCCGATGTCAGGAGAGATGCCATGCCCCGAATTCGTTCCATCCTAACCCTTTTATCAGTCAGTATCCTTGCGGCCTGTTCGCCACAGGAAGCAGACCCTGAGATGAATACTGTCGACGCGCAAAGTAGTGAGCCGACGGCGATGCCCGCCGGCGATGACATCCGTGGCCGTGTCACCAGTGCCAATGGGCCAGAAGCCGGTGTCTGGGTCATCGCTACCACAGAGGACCTGGAAACCCCCTATGCCAAAATCGTCGTCACCAACGATAATGGCGAATATCTGCTGCCGGATTTGCCGGCTGCATCCTATCAAGTCTGGGTGCGCGGTTATGGTCTGGTGGATTCTGCCCGGGTCGAGGCCATTCCGGGTGCGACACTGGATCTGCAGGCGGTCATTGCGCCCGATGCTCTGAGTGCTGCCCAGTATTACCCGGCCGGGTACTGGTATTCCCTGCTGGAAATCCCTGGCGCGGATGAGTTTCCGGGAACCGGCCCGATGGGTAATGGAATCAACCCAACGGTGGAGCATCAGGAACAGTTCATCGGCCTGATAGGCAATCAGGGTTGCCTGGCCTGCCATCAACTCGGGAATGCCGCTACCCGTGGCATGCCAGCCATGTTCAGTGACCTGTCCACCGATGCTGCCTGGCAGCGGCGCATCCAGTCTGGCCAGGCTGGTGGCAACATGGTACGAGGCATGAGCCAGATTGGTGTGGATGCCTTTAACGCCTTGTATGGCGACTGGACTGACCGTATTGAAGCAGGGGCCTTGCCGCCAGCTCCGGAGCGTCCCCAGGGACTGGAACGCAACCTGGTCATCACTATATGGGACTGGGCAGACCCACAGGCCTACATGCATGATCTGGTGTCCACGGACCGTCGCAATCCGACCCTTAATCCCAATGGCCTGATTTACGGCGCCACCGAGCTGAGTACCGATTACCTGCCAGTGCTGGATCCAGTCAATCACCGCATTGATCAGGTGCCACTGACCATGCTCGACCCGACTGCAGAGTCTGTATCCGGCACTCAACTGGCTGAATCGCCTTACTGGGGAAGCGAAGAACCCTGGGATTCGCAGACCAATGTGCATAACCCGATGATGGATCAGGATGGCCGCGTGTGGATTACGGCACGGGTGCGTGGTCCTCAAAATCCGGCCTGGTGCCAGCAGGGTTCGGAGCATCCTTCAGCGCAGGTGTTTCCGCTGGATGACAGTGGCCGTCAGCTTGGGGTTTATGATCCAGAGTCTGATGTTTATACGCCGATAGATACCTGCTTCAGTACCCACCATCTGATGTTTGCCGAGGATGCCGACAATACCCTGTGGACCAGTGGCGGCGGGCCGGTCGTGGGCTGGCTGAATACCCGTCTGTTCCTGGAAACCGGTGATGCGGCTGCGTCGCAGGGTTGGACCCCGATGGTCCTGGATACCAATGGCAACGGGCAGCGTGATGCCTATACCGAACCCGGACAGCCGATGAACCCTGAACTGGATACCCGCATCATGGCAGGTTCCTATTATGCCGTTGCTCCGGCACCGGATGGTTCGGTCTGGGGAACCCTCCTGGGCTATCCGGGTGGTGTGATCCGCCTGGAACCGGGTGACAATCCGAGCACGGATGCGCTGGTGGAATATTATGAATTGCCCCTGGATGAAAACGGCAAGGCGAGTGCAGGTTTTTCACCCCGCGGTGGGGATGTTGATCGCGATGGTGTCATGTGGGTGGCCCTGGCCAGCGGCCAAATGGCGAGTTTTGATCGCCGCCTGTGTACGGCCCCCTTAAACGGACCTGAGGCCACCGGGCAGCATTGCCCGGAAGGCTGGTCTTTTTACACCGAACCCCTGCCACAGTTCCAGGGACTGGAGCGGGAAGGCAGCGTGGAAGGCTCCTACTATACCTGGGTTGATCAACAGAACACGCTGGGTCTGGGGGACAACACGCCAATCAACACTGGTAACCTGAGTGGTGGCATGCTGGCGCTGAATGATGGCGAGTGGGTCAGACTGCGGGTGCCTTATCCATTGGGTTTTTACACCAAATGGATGGATGGCCGCATTGATGATCCTGATGCCGGCTGGAAGGGCAGAGGCATCTGGGCTACCTACAGCAGCCGGGCCCCTTTCCATATGGAAACCGGTATCGGGACGACCTCCAAGGTCTACAAATTCCAGATGCGGCCTGCCCCGCTGGCGGACTAGCGTATGAAGAGTGAACAAAGAGTTAGATGTAAAAGTTGGAATTAGAAGTTAGCAGAGAAAAGCAGCTCTGAAAAAAAAGGGTGTCAGCGCGAACGCTGACACCCTTTTTTTTTTAATCGGCTTTAAAACGGATTCAGGGATGCAGTACCAGCACGTCTGCATGCAGATAATCCAGCACACCCTGTGCCGTATTACCTACCATGGTTTCCTTGAGTCGTGATTTTGAAATCACACCCATGATGATGATGTCGACGTGAAGTTCCTTTTTCAGATTCAGCAAAGCCATGATGGGCTTTTCCTGCGACAGGTGAATCATGCCGGACGGAATATTGTAGTTGTGCATGAATTTATCCAGCGCATCCTGGTGTTTCTTGACAATGCTTTCCGGTGAGGAGAACAGATGCGCGCCGGCAGAGCAGGCGTGAGCGACATGCAGTTCACCCTTGAGTTCCGCTTTGGCGGCCAGGCCGGCATCCATGATCAGACTGTCCAGTTTGGAAGCCTGGGGATTCTTGTGGGTCGGGTCAACGGCAGCCATCAATACCGGCTTACTCGGCCAGGCCTTGTCTCTGACCAGCAGGAGAGGACGTTTGCAGTTGCGAACC
>CAZKJY010000232.1:0-3915 GCA_964553165.1 uncultured Enterobacteriaceae bacterium | reverse complement strand
CTTAGTCATTCAGTGGCAGCCGGCATCGTCAGTTTTGTCGGCAGGAGCCTGCCGCAATATAACGGGCAGGGCAATTACGTCAGTTTTTTACAGACTGATGTTGCTATCAATCCGGGACATTCCGGGGGGCCTCTGTTTAATCTTGCGGGTGAAGTAATCGGCGTGAACTCGCAGATTTTTTCCAACTCAGGTGGTTCCATCGGTCTGTCTTTTGCCATTCCTGTTGATGTGGCTTCCAATGTGATTACCCAGTTAATGACTACCGGCAAGGTTGCACGAGGCTGGATGGGGGTGGCAATTGCCAACGTGACCCAGGAACAGGCAGACCGTTTTAATCTGCCGACTCCCAGTGGCGCTTTTGTTAACAGTGTTGTGCCCAATGGACCGGCCGCAGATGCGGGCTTTCTGCCCCAGGACATTATTGTTACCTATGATGGCGACATTATCCGTAACAGCGCTGATCTTCCCTACCATGTTGGCTTGACCATGCCGGGAACCGAGGTTGAAATTGGGGTGATCAGAAATGGTGCCATGCAGACCATCAACATGGTGGTAGGTGAACTGGATTCAGTGTCGAAACAGGAACAGATCCAGTTAAGTGCGCTTGAGCCTTTGCAGCAGAGGCTGGGAATGGAGCTCTCGGAATTAAGTGATAATGAACTGGCGGCACTGGAAATTGAAAACGGCCTGAGGATTGAGTCAGTCACTGGCGTGGTTGCCAGAGAGGCAGGCCTGCAAAGAGGGGATGTCATTATCAGTCTGAACAACAGGGAACTGGGCTCCCTGACCGATTTTGTCGACATTGCCCAGACCCTGCCCATTGATCGTCCCATCCCACTGCTGGTTTTGCGCTCTGATGAGCAATCGTTTTTCACCATGCGTATAGACGATTAACCCGACACCTGCCACGTCACGCCAGGAGTATGAACGGGGAGTTTATCTTCATGTTCCTGGCGACTTCCTGTAGACTTGCGCCTTTTTTGAAGAGAGTGAATAACCCCGCGTGAGCGACCTCAGTCACATTCGTAATTTCTCCATCATTGCCCATATTGACCATGGAAAATCGACCATTGCGGATCGGTTTATTCAGATTTGTGGCGGCCTCAGCGAGCGGGAAATGTCCGAGCAGGTGCTCGACTCGATGGACATTGAAAGAGAACGCGGTATTACCATCAAGGCCCAGAGTGTCACCCTCAACTATGAAGCCAGAAACGGTGAAATCTACCAGTTGAATTTCATTGATACGCCTGGTCACGTTGATTTCACCTACGAGGTCTCCCGTTCACTGGCTGCCTGTGAGGGAGCCCTGCTGGTTGTCGATGCAGCGCAGGGTGTCGAGGCGCAATCCGTTGCCAACTGCTATACCGCCATTGACCAGGGTCTGGAAGTCATACCGGTGCTGAACAAGATGGATCTGCCGCAGGCCGAGCCGGAACGGGTAAAAAAGGAGATTGAAGAAATCATCGGACTGGATGCCCAGGATGCAGTCATGTGCAGCGCCAAAACCGGTGAGGGCGTTCAGGATATTCTGGAAACCATTATCAAACATGTTCCTCCGCCACAGGGCGACCGGGGAGAAAAGCTGCAGGCATTGATTGTGGACTCCTGGTTTGACAACTACCTGGGTGTGGTTTCCCTCGTGCGTGTGCGTCAGGGCAGTCTGAAAAAAGGCGATAAAATCATCGCCAAATCAACGGGCAAGGTTCATGTGGTCGATAATGTGGGAATTTTCACACCGAAAAGAAAGACACTGCCTTCTCTGAGTGCAGGCGAAGTTGGATTTATCGAAGCCGGCATCAAGGAGATCAAAGGGGCACCGGTAGGCGATACCATCACCCATGCCAATACGGCGGATGTTGCCCCGCTCTCAGGGTTCAAAAAGGTTCAGGCCCAGGTTTATGCGGGCATGTTTCCCGTGTCTGCTGATGACTACGACAGCTTCAGGGATGCGCTGGAGAAACTCACGCTGAACGATGCTGCGCTGATTTATGAGCCGGAAAACTCGGACGCGCTGGGTGTTGGTTTCCGTTGCGGTTTTCTCGGGATGCTGCACATGGAAATTGTGCAGGAGCGCCTGGAACGTGAATATGATCTGGACTTGATCACCTCGGCGCCGACAGTGGTGTATGAAGTTTTGACCAAACGAGGTGAGGTGGTTAAGGTGGACAGTCCCTCACGCCTGCCGCCAATGTCGGATATAGAAGAAATGCGGGAGCCCATCGTCGAAGCCAATATTCTGGTTCCACAGACTTATGTCGGCAATGTCATCACTCTGTGTGAAGAAAAACGTGGCATCCAGAAAGATATGCAGTTTTTGGGATCACAGGTTGCCATTCGATATGAATTGCCAATGAGCGAAGTCGTGCTGGATTTCTTTGATCGCCTGAAATCCGTCAGTCGCGGTTATGCCTCGCTGGATTATCACTTTGTCAGATTCCAGGCTGCCAAACTGGTCAGATTGGACGTCTTGATCAATGGTGATACAGTGGATGCTCTGGCCTTGATTGTGCATCGTGATCAGGCTCAGAATAAGGGCAGGGTGCTAACTGAAAAGATGAAGGAACTGATTCCCAGACAGATGTATGACGTTGCTATCCAGGCAGCGATTGGCGGGCAGATAATAGCCCGTTCAACGGTAAAGGCCCTGCGAAAGAATGTGACTGCCAAATGTTACGGTGGTGACATTACCCGCAAGAAGAAACTGCTTGAAAAGCAGAAAGAAGGTAAAAAGCGCATGAAAAAAGTGGGCAGTGTAGAAGTGCCTCAGGAAGCCTTCCTGGCTGTGCTGAGGGTGGACTCCTGATGAATATAGATTATTCCCTGTTACTCTTTGTACTGGTGTTTCTGACTGGTCTGGCTTGGTTAGTGGATGCGCTGGTATTCGCCCGTATCAGGCAGAATAAATTCAGGGAATATCTGAAAACAAATGACATCCGTGAAGAGGCTCTGAAAGCTTACCAGGAGAAATACAGCAAGGGTGAGGCGCCAGCTATCAGCCAGAAACTGCAGAAACAGTTCGCCAGAGCCTTTGAACTGAAAAGAGAGTCGACACTGGTAGAATACTGCAAGTCCTTTTTTCCGATTCTGTTTGCTGTCCTGTTTTTCCGGTCTTTCCTGTTCGAACCCTTTCAGATCCCAACCGGCTCAATGATTCCCAGCCTGAACGTCGGCGACTATATTGTCGTCAACAAGTACTCCTATGGCATTCGCCTGCCGGTGCTGGGCACCAAAGTTCTGGATATTGGAGAGCCTCAGCGTGGCGACGTCATGGTCTTTATTCCTCCCCATGATCCGGTCTATTTTGTCAAAAGGGTGATAGGCGTCCCCGGCGATTTTGTCCGCTATGATTATGAAAGCAAGAAGCTGTTTATCAATGGTGAGGAACAGGCTCAGGAATTCGTCGGGCCGGACAATTCCGATGGCCGCTCGGTAAACCATTACCTGGAACAGCTGGGAGATGTCAAACATGATATCTATGTCGCACCAGGTGACAGTAGCTTCCGCTATGATTTCTGGATGGAACCGGAAGGGAAGATGATCCCGGAAGGTTTTTATTTCATGATGGGAGATAACCGGGACAACAGTGATGACAGCCGTCGCTGGGGACTGGTGCCCGAAGAGAACATTGTGGGTAAGGCGGTGGCAGTCTGGATGCATAAGGAGCCAGGTTTTCAGCTTCCTACCTTCAGTCAGAACAGGCTTATCAATCCTTGAATCTGTTGAGGTGCTAAATGAAATCACGTAATGGCAGGTCGAAAGCAGTCACCCCGAAAAGGCAAAGTGGAGCCAGCTTTTTTGGTACTGTCATGCTACTGGTTCTGGTTGGATTGACCCTGCTGTTTGGTCTAAAGGTCGCTCCTGCATACCTGGACAATAATGTGATTACCAATGCCATGGCAGGACTGGCCAATAATG
>CAZKJY010000231.1:0-3923 GCA_964553165.1 uncultured Enterobacteriaceae bacterium | reverse complement strand
AAATCTGCCATTCAAAGCGCAGGGTTTTGATCTGGTTTTTTCCAGTCTGGCTATCCAGTGGTGCCAGAATTTTCCGGCACTGTTTGCAGAATTGAAACGGGTCCTGAAGCCTGGGGGAATCGTGTGTCTTTCCACTTTTGGGCCGGGAACCCTGCAGGAGCTTGAGCAGGCCTGGCAGCAAATTGATGGCAGTATCCACGTCAACCACTTTCACAGTGAGCGGGATCTGGAAGCGGCGCTCGAAGAAAACGCCTTTCAGCGGGTACAGATTAAGCTTGAGTCCAGGGTCCGTTACTACCAGGGGCTTTCCAGTCTAAAGACCGAACTGAAAGCCATCGGGGCCCGCAACATGAATGCAGGCAGGGTCCGTGGCCTCAGTGGACGCAAAAAAATCCAGAAACTGAGACAGGCTTTTGAGCAGCATGCCGATGCCGGTCGGGGCATCCCCGTGACCTATCAGGTGCAATTTGTCATGGCGCGGAGCTGATGGCCTTGAAGAACCAGGTATATTTTGTCACCGGCACTGATACCGGCGTCGGCAAGACCTATGCAGCCTGCGCGCTGCTGCAGGCAGCCGGACAGGCTGGCTTCACTACCGCAGCCAGTAAACCTGTTGCGGCTGGTGGAGAACAGACAAGAGCGGGAGTCCGTAATGAGGATGCCCTGTTACTGCAGGCCTGCTGCAATCCATCCTTAAGTTATGAAGACATCAACCCCATCTGTCTGCAAGAGGCTGTCGCACCGCATATTGCTGCTGTCCAGGAAGGGATCAGCCTTGAGCCCGAAAGCCTTGCATCGTCTGTCAAAAGGGTGCTCAGCAAACAGGCTGATCTGACCCTGGTGGAAGGAGCCGGGGGCTGGCGGGTTCCTCTCAACACCCAGGCGACGATGGCAGACCTGGTAAAACAGCTTGGGATACCAGTCATACTGGTGGTCGGCATGCGGCTTGGCTGCCTGAACCATGCCCTGTTAAGTGCTGAAGCGATCAGGCAGGACGGCCTGGTACTGCAGGGCTGGATTGCCAACCAGATTGATCCACAAATGCCGTACCAGCAGGAAAACCTCGATACCCTGAAGACCTTGATAGGCGCTCCCCTGATAGCCCGATTTCAGTGGCAGCAGCCATCTCCCTGGCAGGCTGTGGACCTTGCTGCGCTGATGGGCTCCTGATCCCGAATTGCTTGATTTGACGCAAACTCCCTGGGCAGGCAGATTTTGTTATAATGCCGCCCGCAATTTGCTCCGGATTTACGCTCCGAATCGCAATGGTGAAACTATGAAGAATGACATGATAGTCGTCTGTGCCCTGTATCATTTTGTCAGGCTGGATGATTTCGAAGCACTGCAAAAACCCCTGCGTGACCTGATGCAGGCCTCCCGGGTAAGAGGGACCCTGCTCCTTGCCCGTGAGGGCATCAACGGCACTATCGCCGGTCCCCGCGAAGGTATCGACAAGGTACTGGCATGGCTGAAATCCGATCCCCGTCTTAGCGAGCTCGACTATAAAGAGTCCTATGATCAGGATTACCCCTTCTACCGCAGCAAAGTAAAGCTGAAGAAGGAAATTGTCACCATGGGTGTGGAGGGGATAGATCCCAACCGCAAAGTTGGTACCCATGTCGAGCCTGAAAACTGGAATGCACTGATTTCCGATCCTGAGGTCCTGCTGATTGATACCCGCAATGATTATGAAGTGGCAATCGGCACCTTTAAAAATGCCGTGAATCCCTCGACCAGAACCTTCCGTGAATTTCCTGCCTATGTGGCAGAAAATCTGAGTGGGCAGAAAGACCGTAAAATTGCCATGTTCTGTACCGGCGGGATCCGCTGTGAAAAGTCGACAGCCTACCTGAAAGAAGCAGGTTTCTCCGAGGTTTACCATCTCAAGGGCGGCATCCTGAACTACCTGGAAAAAGTTCCGGCCTCGGAATCCATGTGGGAGGGAGAATGTTTCGTTTTTGACAACCGGGTATCAGTCAACCACGCCCTCGAAAAAGGCAGCTTTGATCAGTGTCATGCCTGTCGCTTACCCATTACTGAAGCAGACAAGCAGCATGAACATTATGAACAGGGGGTCAGTTGTCCGCACTGTTTCTCAGACCTGAGTGCGGAACAGAAGCAGGCTTTCAAAGAGAGACAAAGGCAAATTGAGCTGGCAGCCATCCGGGGTGAGCAGCATCTGGGTTCAGAGGTCAGGGAAACCATAGAACAGCGCAAATTACAGAAGCAGTCGTTCAAGGAAAAGCAGAAAGAAATCAATCTCAATCAAATTTAATTCGCATTTCAGTGATAGAATGCGGCCCAATTTTCGAGCAAAAAGAAAAGGAAAATAAATGAATAACAAACTTGTACCCTTGCTTATTGCCCTGCTTGTTGTTGTCGGTGGACTGTACTGGGTTTTTGGTTTGCCCAGGGTTGGCAACCCCGAGATTCCGACTTCACCGGAAGCCATCGCCCGTGGCGAATACCTTTACAATGCTGCTGGCTGTAATGCCTGTCATCAGGTGGGTGACGCAGAGGGACCAACAGGGGGTTATGTTATTGAATCACCCTTTGGCGGAGAATTTGTCACCCCCAATATCACGCCAGATGAAGAAACCGGCATCGGTGGCTGGACCGGCCGTGATTTTCTGCTGGCACTGAAACATGGTCGCAGTCCTGGCGGTGGCTTTTACTGGCCCGCATTTCCCTACCGTTCCTATCAGGGCATGACGGATGAGGAAGTTCTGGATATAGCTGCATTTATGGTAACCCTGCCGCCTCTTGCCAGTGAAGAACATGAGCATGATCTTCCTGCCTGGCAGTTCAGCTGGATGATGGCTGGCTGGAATATCATGGCGGATTTTCTTGAGGGCGAAGCCCCAGCCGTTGCTGACGATCCCCAACTGCAGCGGGGCGCCCATCTTGCCCGTCACTTCAGTCATTGTGGCGAGTGTCACACCCCCCGAAATGCCCTGGGTATGTCTGATCTTAGTAATGAATTTGCCGGTCAGGAAGGGGTGGTCAGTTTCGCCCTGACGCCTGAAGGCCTGTCAGCCTATTCCTATGAGGATTTTATTTATTTTCTCCAGGATGGCTATACCGTCAATTTTGAACAGGTCGGTGGTGAGATGCTGGATGTCATTGAGCACACCAGCCGCTTGACCGACGAAGATCGTGAAGCGCTGGCCGCCTTCTTCAAGCGGGACTGGTAAGGCTTATTTGGGGCTCAGAGTAAAAGCTTCGGAAGTCCAGGTCTGGTGTTGAATCCAGATATTAAGTTTTTACTCTGACACCACAAAATACGGACATAAAAAAAGGCAGCTTGCGCTGCCTTTTTTATTGCCTGAAAAGATTTAGTCAGGCTTATTCAGCACGATAGGCATCGTGGCAGGCACCACAGGTCGGTCCGACCTGCTGGATGGCAGCACGAATACCGCCAGCGCCCTGGTTATTGATGATGTCGATAGCGGCGGCAGCACCATTGGTCAGATCCATCGCAGCATTTGAAAAGCCGCCCATGTCAGTCCAGATGCGGTCAAGTGCACGGGTTTCCGTATCAAATGCAGTGTTATCGGCAGCAAAAGCAGGCGCGATCATCGTGGAAAGGACACGAACGTTTTCAAGCGCAGTAAGTGCTGCTTCCTGATCAAAGTCTCCACCACGAGCCATGCCCTGCAGAGGACCCATGTTGAAGGCCAGCAGTTTGAAAACGGCCTGTCTGGTTTCAGTATCGGCGACAGCCTGTTCCTCGGGCGAACGTCCCTGGGCGAAGCTGTTAATGGAAAGAAGCGAACCAAGGATGGCCACTGCGATGATAATTGCACGTTTCATAATGTTTCCCCCATGCTGTAAACGGTGTTTGTCACTGTAATCCTGTGTCGGACAGGCCTCGGTCAGCCTGTACTTCATCATTAATCCACGATGCGTTCGTGGGGTGCTAA
>CAZKJY010000230.1:2695-3946 GCA_964553165.1 uncultured Enterobacteriaceae bacterium | reverse complement strand
GACTGGGCCTATCGCATGCTGACGCCGGCTCCCGGCGATTACATGAGTGTGCCGCTCAATGATCTGGGCATCCAGGTGGCCAACACCTGGGATCTTGAAGCCGACAATGCTGCCGGCCTGCAATGCAGGGCTTTTGGCGCTGCCCGCATCATGCGGGTACCGACACGCTTGCAGATAAGCTGGGAAGATGACTTTACCCTGCGCATTGATACCGATGCCGGGACCCAGACGCGGCGGTTCAATTTTTCCAGGGAGGGACACCGGCCGATGCTGAGTATGATGCTGGATGGCGCCAACCGTGAAAGAAGCTGGCAGGGCTACAGTGTTGCTGCCTGGGAAAATATCATGATCAACCGGGCCCGCATGTTTTATCCACGGGGCTCGGAAGGCCCGCCCGGTGGCAATCTGAAAGTCATTACCACCCGCATGACCCCCGGTTACCTGCGTCCGAATGGTGCACCCTATAGCGAAGATGCCATTCTGACCGAGTATTACGATACCTTTACGGCTCCCAACGGGGATGACTGGTTTGTGGTAACGACGATTGTCGATGATCCACTGTATCTGATGCAGCCTTATGTCACCACGACGCACTTTCGCCGGGAGCAGGATGATTCCAGGTGGAATCCCACGCCATGTGAGACCTGGCCCCCAAAACCGGGAGCCATACCCCCCAGATGGTAAAATGCCGGACAAAAAAGGGTGCCAACTGGCACCTTTTTTTGTCACTGGGTAAAACAGAAGGTATTAAATTGTTCAGGAGCTGCAGGACAGCATCGAACAACCCGCTTTCTGTTTGGCCCAATCGGGCCGTTTACGGGTGAAACGCTCCTTGCCTTCCTGCCAGGTGTAGGGATTCCTGAGGACTGACTGCAACTCATGCAGCAAAGCATAGTCACCACGCTCAGCCTCTTCAATGGCTTCCTGTGCCAGGTAGTTTCGCAGCACATAGAGTGGATTGACTGCCTGCATCTGCTTGCGGCGACCATCAGCTGGACGGGGGTCCTGTTTGCTGCGTTCACAGTAGCGTCTGAACCAGTCCTGGAAATCGGCTGCTGTGGACTCATCAAGGGCGTCCTGATAACTGACTTCCCCCACCATCTTCATGAAGTCACTGATGACCTCGCTGTTAGCTTCGGCCCCGACATTGACATCAGCCAGCTGGCGGAAAAACAAGGTCATATCAAGCTCGGCGTTTTTCATTAAGCGCATCAAATCCTGGAACAGTAATTCATCAGTGTCCTGATCAAA
>CAZKJY010000230.1:0-2685 GCA_964553165.1 uncultured Enterobacteriaceae bacterium | reverse complement strand
CGCGCAGCCCCAGTTTGCTGGTCATCATGTCCCGCCACGCAATCTGATAGGTTTCCTGGAAGCGTTCAAGCGCTTCTTCGAATGCCGGAATATTCCCGGTCAGGGGATAAATCGCATTGGCCAGTCGTGCCAGATTCCAGTGGGCTATTTCAGCCTGTTTGCCGAAGGCATAACGCCGGCCCTGCGCATCCGTCGTATTCGGCGTCCAGTAGGGATCATAATTTTCCAGCCAGCCGTAAGGGCCGTAATCAATGGTCAGGCCAAGGATGGACATGTTGTCAGTGTTCATGACGCCATGGACAAACCCGACCCGGTGCCACTCGGTGATCAGGCGGGCTGTCAGCCGACAAACCTCGTTAAACCACTGCAGGTAGACTTCCTTACTGGGCTTGCCGAGATAGGGGAAGAAGTGGCTTATCGTGTAGTCAGCTAGTGCTTTCAGGATATCGGTCTGGTTGCGAGAGGTAAAAATTTCAAAATTACCAAATCGGATAAAACTGGGAGCTGCTCTGCAAACTATGGCACCTGGCTCCATTTGCGGGTTACCGTTATAGAACATGTCCCGTTCAACCAGGGTATCCGTGGTCATTAGAGACAAGGCTCGGGTTGTCGGAACGCGTAAATGATACATGGCCTCACTACACAGGAATTCACGCACTGAGGAACGCAGAACGGCAAATCCGTCGGCATTTCTGGAGTAGGGCGTTGGTCCGGAGCCCTTTAACTGCAAGGTCCAGCGCAGGCCTTTTTTGCCGATGACCTCACCCAGATTGATGGCTCTTCCATCCCCGAGTTGCCCGGCCCAGTTGCCGAACTGATGTCCACCATAACAGGTGGCAAAGGGCACCATGTCTTTTAAAAGCGTTGTGCCGCTGAAAACCTCTGCAAAGCGAGCACTCTCGCATTCAAGCGGACTCAGGCCAAGTTGGGCTGCCATTTCCGGGGAATAGGCAAGCAGTTTCGCGCCCGGAAAAGGCAGGGGATCGACAAGGGAATAACAGGCACCATCGACAGCCCGGCTGTTGGTATCTATCTGGGGGTCGGCAGGCAGTGCGTTGATAAAACTGTTATCAAAGCGCAGCGCATCAAGGGTTCCTAAAGGATGTATCGAAGACATTTGTAACAATTCATGATGAAGGTTCTCTATTTTAGCGTGCGGCGCTCAGGAATGCGAAATGACTGCTTTGCTTATGCAGGCGCCATTGCTTAGAATCATGACAACTCATTAGAAAAAAATTCCCATGCTGGATACAAAACCCTTACTGCTTGAAACGGATTTTCCACCCATCTTCCGGGATAAACTGCATACCCTGCAGGTTAATCTGGGTTATCTCTGCAACCTGAGCTGTACCCATTGTCATGTCAATGCGGGACCGACACGCAAGGAGCTTATGAGCCTGGATGTTGTCGATCTGCTGATCCAGGCCATGCAAAAATTACAGGTACAAACCCTCGATCTCACGGGGGGTGCTCCCGAAATGAATCCGCACTTCCGTTATCTTGTTGAACGGGCGACTGCATTCGGACTTGAAGTCATCGACCGCTGCAACCTGATGATTCTACTGGAGCCGGGTTACGAAGACATGGCCGAATTTCTGGCTGCCAATCAGGTCACTATCACGGCTTCCTTGCCCTGCTATTCAGAAGAAAATGTTGAGAAGCAGCGCGGCAAAGGGATCTTTGAGGGCAGTATCCAGGCACTGCAAAAGCTCAATGCCCTGGGTTACGGTACCGACCCGCGTCTGCAGTTGAACCTGGTCTATAACCCGCAGAACCTCAATCTGCCGCCCCCCCAGGCTGCCCTGGAAGCAGACTATAAACGCATTCTGAATGAAAACTTCGGTATCCGTTTCAATCAGTTGTTCACCATTACCAATATGCCTATCAGCCGATTTGGCGGCTGGCTGCTCGCCAAAGGCCTATATGAGGAATACATGGGCATTCTGAAAGGCTCATACTCGGCGGCCAATCTGGAGACCGTGATGTGCAAAACCCTGATCAGTATCGATTACCAGGGTTATGTCTATGACTGTGATTTTAACCAGATGCTGAACATGCCCCTGATTGCGACCTCGAAAGCCCGTCCCCATCTGCGGGATATTCTTCATCAGGATTTACAGGGCAAGCCCATCGCCATCGGCGACCACTGCTATGGCTGCACCGCTGGGCAGGGCAGCAGTTGCGGTGGTGCACTCAGCGATTAGACGCGTGTCTTCCATGCCCGAAAAAATCAGCATTATTATTCCGACCCTGAATGAAGCAGCGGTGCTGACGTCCAGCCTCCCTGCCTTGCAGCATTACCGGGAACGCGGCCATGAAGTTATTCTGGTCGATGGTGGCAGTCACGACCGGACCCTGGCGGTTGCCAGACCCATGGTCGATCGATTGATGCAGACCGTGAAAGGGCGTGCCCATCAGATGAACGAAGGTGCCGAAGCCGCCAAACACGACATCCTGCTGTTTTTACATGCCGACAGTCTGCTGCCTGAACAGGCAGATCAGCTGATCATCCAGGCCCTGGAAGGGGAGACACGACACTGGGGCCGCTTTGATATCCGGCTCAACAATGAGCGGATGATATACCGGCTGATAGAACAGTCGGTTAACTGGCGCAGTGCCTTCAGCGGGATTGCAACCGGTGATCAGGCGATTTTTGTCAAAAAGCGCAGCTTTGAGGATGTAGGC
>CAZKJY010000229.1:0-3958 GCA_964553165.1 uncultured Enterobacteriaceae bacterium | reverse complement strand
CTGATCAATGATGCCATCGCCATCCAGGTCACTGTAGTCGGAATAGGCTTTCTTGGTCAGCTCATGGTCCTTGGACATGACCAGCATGACATTGGGCGCCGCACTTTCGGCAATCAGCGGTGGTTGCGCGGCAAAATCTGAGGAGCTCTGGGCAAGCACACAGGCAGATCCCAGCCCCAGGGCCAGAATGATGTTTGCTTTAATCAGTCTTGTCTTGAACATGGCTCCATCCCTCTCAAGGGCATTTTTTCTCAGCTTATTACTTACTACAGTTCCTTCATGGTAGAACGCAACATGGTGCGCGCCCTGCCACCTTCACCCACAGTATAGGCGGTTATGCGAAAGACACGTGTGAAGTTAGTCACATCCATCTGCAGTGTCGGATCCAGTGCGGTGTAACAGCGAAATTCGATGATGTATTTCGCCGTGATCGTGGTATTCGGAATCGTCAGGGTGCGGTGGAAATTACTGTTACTCCAGATGCCGGACTCGGTATAGGGATCGGGATTGGAATCATCCAACGCACACTGGTTCCAGGCATCCGCATCGTCTCCGCGGAAGCAGTAGCCATTGGTGCAGGTACTGTCAAAACAGATGGAGCCGCAGTTACTGTTGGTCAGGTTGGCATTGGTAAAACTGGTCGTCTGGATATTGTCTTCCACCCAGGACAGCGTATATTCGGCCGCTTCAAAGGAAGCCTGCTGATCACGGCTGTTATTGGCCATCTGCATTTCCAGTCCGGTTGTGCCCATCGTGGACATGCCCAACATGCTGATGATTACCAGCATGATCAGGGTGATCACCAGCAGTGCACCGCGTTGTTGTTTGCCTGTTCTGATCGTGTTCATGATCCTGTCATTACCGGTTACGTAACTGAATGGTTGTGCCCACCAACTGTCGCATAAAACGATCCGAGCCGTCGGTATCTGCTATGCCCATGAACTCACCATAGGGCGTATTTTCATTGTAAACGGGATACACCGAGCGCATGCGCAGATTCAGGCGCACACTGACCACGGCATCCCAGTCCATGCTGGCGTTATCGGCATCCATGTACTGATCGGCAAATCCGTCATCGCCGACCAGGTCGACGCCATAGGAAATCTGCATGTGTTCAACGCCCTGCACCAGCTCCTGGGGCGTCAGGGTGACTCCGCCACTGAAGCCCAGGGTGACCTGGTACAGCGCAGGAATATCATTGCCAACAGCCGAGGTCCCAATATAGAAACCCTTGGCAACCATACGCATCAGGGATGAACCCGGTGGATAGGTGCTGGCCGTGGAACTGCTGGTGTTGGAGCAGTTGAAATTACCACCCAGATTCTTGGTGCAATTACTGGGATCAAGCCCACCCCCGGTGTTATGCACCATGTTGGTGGCATTGTTGGAGTTGTTGGTTGGCCCGCTCATCACAAAGACACCTACCTGCTGGCAGTCTGAAGAGGCAATCACCATGATGGTGCCAGGTTTCACATCATGGGCATCATTGAGCGGGATATTCGCCGAGTTCGGGTTATGGTAAGGCGGACCAGGGGCGATTCTGAGACCCGACTGTTCCCCGCGCCGGATAACAATAGAATCACTGTAATAGGAAGCTGCATTTCTGTAGTTGGCTGGAAAACCGGAACGACCCGTTTCATCTACAAATTCCTCATAGCCTTCCAGACCGACATCACTCAGATACCATTCCTCACCCGGGTCAATGTTGACTGAATTGGCGACATTGAGCGGATTTGCATTGCAGCCGTTATAACCTGCCATCTGAATTTCTTCGGTCAGGTATTTCAGGGCAAAGCGGGCGTTCTCCTGCAGTGTAGCCAGTTCACGCTCAGTGATGTAGTTACTCTTGCTGACTACCAGGACAGACACCACCCCACTCATCACCACGATGCCCATAGCCATGGCGATCAACAGTTCCAGCAGGGTGAAACCGGCACTTTTCAGAAAAGTTCTGAGCTTCAGCCTCTTCATCACTGAATCCTCGTGGTGACGGAGATGGTGCGTTTGCCGTCATTGTTTAATTCTTCCTCGCCCAACTGGCTCCAGTCATAACGCACCGATATGATGAAATTCTGATTGGTGGTATTGAAGAGTATCTGGCTTTCTCCGCCCGGCAGATAACTGACCCCGTCATCGGCAAATGTCGCCTCGACCATGCCCCGCCATTGCGCAATATCCCAGACCGCCATTTCGGCACTGGTACAGGAGGTTGTGGCACAGTTGACTGAAGCCGTTGGCGTAGTTTCATTGAAGTTGATGGCGTAGAGGTTGCTGCCGCGGTTGGCACGGATACGTTCGACCATGTCGTTAATCAGAAACTGGGCCTGGGAATCAGTAAAGGCCGCCTGATTAAACTGCAGGGCTTCATTCTGCAGGGCTGTCATCCCCAGCAGCCCGGCTGCCAGAATACTGAGGGATATCAGCACCTCGATCAGGGAAAAGCCCCCGCTCTTTTCAGAACTCTGCCGTTTCATCTTCATGGACATGACAAATTGTTCCCGCCAAGATCATCGTGCACACCATCCCCATCGTCTATCGACATGGATGCCCTGCCCGTATTTGCAATCCAGAGCGCTCGCGAATTGTCCGCGATATTGTCCGGGTCGCAAAATTTGAAATAAGCACCGCCACTGGAATTCTCCAGAAACCCGTCATCATTGAACTGAACCTTTTCACCGGCAATTGTACTGTTGGAACTGTTTAGCAGTTTAATCGAAACAATATCGTTACCCGGATTGCTGACCTGCAAAATAGTGTCACCGTCACCACTGTCAATAACGCCATCAGAATCAAAATCTGAAAACACCAGCCAGCCCTGATTCCATTCCGAACCGGTGGTATTGGAACAGGTGCTCTGGTTACTGCTGTGGCAAACGGAAACCGTTCTCGACAGCGACACGGCCTGGCTGCGAGCCAGGGCCAGTGAGGACATCAGATCAAGCTGAATGCTGTCACGCGCGTTGCGGCTGATCGTATCCTGCAATGACGGCACGGCGACAGCTACCAGAATGGCTGCAATGGCAATGACCATCAGAATTTCCAGCATGGTATAACCCTGCTGGCTCGCCCTGATCAACCTGTCGGCTTTCAGATTATCCCTGCTGTACACCTTGAAACCCAACTTAGCGTTAATTTCAGACACTATAGCATGTCCGGTTTTTCTGAATAAGTCCGCTGACTCTCATAAACCCTTATATTTTAAAGGATTCTTCTAACAGTGGAACAGTGAGGATAGCTCAAATGTACTGGAAAACTGTGAATTATTTTGGAATCTCAGCGCGCAGACCGCGACGGATGGGGAAAATGCGAATCTGATCACGCTTTACCGGCTTGCAAAGCCCGGGTTTCAGGGCATCCGTAAATCGCGGGGCATGGAGAAGGTAATGTTTTCCTGGGCGCCGTGCATGTCGAGGACCCTGCCCCCGCCCAACTGCTGGACACGCTGCACTACTTCCTGCACCAGGACTTCCGGTGCTGAAGCGCCTGCCGTCACCCCGATGCGGGTCTTGCCCAGCAGCCAGTTATCATTGATTTCATCTGCACTGTCGATCAGATAGGCTTCACTGCCTGTCCGCTCTGCCAGCTCCCTGAGGCGATTGGAGTTTGAGCTGTTGGGTGAACCCACCACCAGGACCAGATCGCATTCCAGTGCCAGCTGTTTGACCGCATCCTGCCGGTTCTGCGTGGCATAGCAGATATCCTTTTTGCGGGGTCCGGTAATGTTCGGGAAACGTTCCTGTAGGGCATCAATAATCAGCGCCGTGTCGTCCATGGACAGGGTTGTCTGGGTAACATAGGCCAGCTGATCGGGGTTTCTTACCTGCAGGTGACTGACATCCTCCGCCGATTCCACCAGATAGATTCTGCCGCCGGCACTTTCATCGTACTGGCCCATGGTGCCCTCGACTTCAGGATGAAACGCATGCCCGATGAGAATGCATTCCTGACCATTGCGACT
>CAZKJY010000228.1:0-3976 GCA_964553165.1 uncultured Enterobacteriaceae bacterium | reverse complement strand
CGTTATCCTTGCGCAGATTGAGTTTACCGTGATCGCTGGTGACAATACCGGCGGCATCCTGTCCACGATGCTGAAGCACGGTCAGACTATCGTACAAGGTCAGGTTAACATTGGACTTGCCAACGACGCCGACTATTCCACACATGCGCTATTCCCCTTTTGCATTATCATAAGTTAAATCACGTAACTGCCACTGACTCGACTTCGGTTCCCGGCTCAGTGCGCCGATAATCCAGCATACTTTCAATATTATTCAGAATAATCATCAGCCGAGGAACCAGTACAGAGTCACGATACCAGTTCTCGCTAAATTGAAAAGGCACCGTTAAAAACAGCACCAGCAATACAATGATGACACCTCTCAGCAGCCCAAACAGTGAGCCCAGTGACATATCAACCCCACGCAGACCGATTTTCGCGCTTAATTTTGACATGATATTGCCGATAAAAGCGCCGACAAACATCACCAAAATGAAAAGTAGTGATGAGGCCAGAATCCGTCTTACCGTTGCATTGTCCAGCACTCCGGTAAAAAGCTCTGCCAGCGGAGCACCAAAAAAACCTGCAACGAGTACCGCCGCTATCCAGGAGGCCAGTGAAAAAGCCTCCTTGACAAACCCTCGCCATAAACCCAGCAGCAATGAAATCAAAATCACAATCAGAATAACAATATCGGCTATCGTCACAAATTTTCCAGTCGCCTATTGGTTTGCTTCTATTTCAAAATCGACAATGATGCCATCAAGACCAAATCCTGCCGCCAGTTCTTCGCGCAGGGATTCCGCTTCTGCGCGTGTCAGTACCGGACCGACAAAAACGGCATTCAAATTACCCTGCGGACGTGAGACGTTTTCTGAATACGCCCGGTAGTTCTGGCCCAGCAGACGATTCACCAGATTCTGCGCATTGTCGTTATCCGCGAAGATGCCCAGACGCACACTCCAGGCCTGGGGTAAGCCTTCTGCATTCAGGGCTGGCTGTGCCGGAACGGCATCAACCACCGGTGCCGCCTGGGGTGAACTGTCTTCCGAGCTGGCTACCTGCTCTTGTTCAGTTTCGGTGTCATCCAGCGTATCGGTGATGATCAGCGGCCGCTCGGGTTCGATTTCCAGGGGTTCGGGAAAAGGCGGAGATTCAGGAATACGGGTGTTCATTTCTGGCGGCGACACGCCCTCCCCGTCCAACAAGATCGGTAAAAATATGATTGCCAGACAACCCAGCACAATCGCGCCGACCAGTCTTTGTTTCATCGCTTCATTCAAATCAACTCCAGTACAGCTGCAACGGTATAAAAAGAGCCGGTCACCAGCAGGACATCGCCGACTTCCAGGGATTCTTCAGCAGCTGTAAACGCCTCCCCGACAGAATCATACGCGGAAGAGGCATTGTGCCCACTCACATGCAGGGCATTATATAGTATTTTTGCCGGAGTACCTCGACTGTTTGACAGGCTGGCCACATACCAAGCTTTAACGTTTGGCGCGAGGATTTCAATAGCCTCCCGGTGATTTTTATCACTCAGCATTGCCAGCACAACATGCAGTTTACGCGCGGCAAACTGTTGCTGAAGCAGAGCGGCTGTCTTTTGCATGGCATGCGGATTATGGGCAACATCCAGCACCAGGGTATAGCCATGCCTTTCAATCCGCTGAAAGCGCCCTGGCAACTCAAGGTGACGCCAGGCTGTCGCTATCCGGGCCTCACTGAGCTGCTGACCGAGCAGATAAAATGCCTGCAAGGCGGTCGCCGCATTGGCCGGATACAGGCTCAGCAGCGCATTATCCTCTGGCTTTACCGTGTATTGCTGTGGCTGACCCTTGTCATCCTGTCCCTGCCAGTTCCAGTTTCCCTGCTGCATCCGAGCCTCATAATGCTGACCAAACTGATACAGGGGAGACTGCAGCATGGCCGCCTGGCGGCTAACAGATTCCGGCATGTCCCTGTCACCAAACAGGACAGGTTTGCCAGGGCGCATGATCCCGGCCTTTTCCCTGCCGATCAGCTCACGCGTGTCACCCAGCCATTCCATGTGGTCCAGTGCAATATTGGTAATAATGGCGACATCCGCATCAAGGATGTTCACCGCATCAAGGCGTCCGCCCAGGCCGACTTCCAGCACCAGAAAATCCAGCGCCTGGTCGGCAAACAGCAACAGCGCAGCAAGGGTGCCGAATTCAAAATAGGTCAGGCTTGTCTCCCCCCGGGCCGCTTCGACCCGGTCGAAGGCATCACAGAGACTGGCATCACTGACCATGCTGCCATTTATCTGTACGCGTTCGTTATAGACCAGAAGATGGGGTGAGCGATAAAGCCCTACCGTTCTGCCGGCTTCCAGCAGCAAGGCTTCCAGCAAGGCCGCTGTTGAGCCTTTGCCATTGGTACCGGCTATGGTGATTATCCGGGTATCAGCCAGTTGCAGCGGCAATCTGGCCGCAACATGGCGGATTCTGTCCAGACCCAATTCAATGGTGACAGGATGCAGCTTTTCCAGGTATTGCAGCCAGGCCGGTAAATTCATCTCAGAAATGGACTGGATTGACGAAGAATGGGTCCTGCTCAGGCGATCCCTTTTTGGTATCGATACATGAACTTGCTGATCAGGGCAGCAAGACGGTCACGCATGTGTTTGCGGTGAATAATGCAGTCAATGGCGCCATGATCCAGCAGAAATTCCGAGCGCTGGAAGCCTTCGGGCAAATTTTCCCTCACCGTCTGACGGATCACATCCTGGCCGGCAAAACCGATCAGGGCATTGGGCTCGGCAACGTTGATATCCCCGAGCATGGCGAGACTGGCTGAGACGCCCCCATAGACCGGATCGACCAGCACAGAAATATACAGCAATCCCTGCTGCTTCATGCGTTCCAGCGCTGCCGCCGTCTTCGGCATCTGCATCAGGGAAATAAGGGCTTCCTGCATCCTGGCACCGCCACTGGTCGCAAAACAGATCAGGGGCAGCTTTTCCTGCAGGCATTTATTCACGGCGAGCACAAATTTTTCACCAACCACAGCTCCCATGGAGCCCCCTATAAAACCGAATTCAAAGGCGACCACAACAACTTCCTGCCCCTTGAGCTTGCCTTTCATGACGACCAGCGCATCATTTTCACCCGTCGCTTTTTTGGCGGCGACCAGGCGGTCACGGTATTTCTTCAGGTCTTTGAATTTGAGGATGTCATTGGGCATGATCTCTGCGCCCAGTTCCGTGCGGTCTTCCTTGTCTAGAAAGATATCCAGCCGACGGCGCGCAGAGATACGCAGGTGATGGTCACATTTAGGACAGACATCCATGTTTTCGTCCAGGTTGGAGCTGTACAGCACCGCATCACATCGCGGACAACGCTTCCACAGGCCTTCAGGTATTGAACTTTTCTTGGCAGCCGAATTTGTCTTGATTTTCGACGGCAGGATTTTCTCAATCCAACTACTCATAATGACTCGTTAAGTTTTCTTCAAAGTATCCAGTGCATCACGCATCTGGGCGATTAATCCGATGTGCTGTACCAATTCCTGTGCGGTATAGGTCTTTTTATCATCCAATTCTGCAATAAGATTCACCAAAGCGCTACCGACAACGATGCCATCTGCCAGACTGCCCATTGCTTTCGCCAGTTCGGGGCTTTTGATTCCGAAGCCGATACCAATTGGCAAATTGCAGTACTGTCTCAGCTCCGCCACTTTTTTTGCGACAGCGTCTGCATCCAGGTGGGAGGCACCCGTGACCCCTTTCAGGGATACATAGTAGACGTAGCCTGAGCTCAGCTCACAAATTTTTCTGGCACGGGCCTCGCTGGTGCCTGGAGCGACCAGAAAAATACAGTCCAGACCCGAGGCCCTGCAGGCACCCAGTAATTCGTGGGCTTCTTCAGGAGGCATATCCACGACCAGAATGCCATCGACTCCAACAGTCAGCGCCTGTTCCACAAAGGTCTGATAGCCCATGCACTCTATCGGATTTAAATATCCCATCAATACG
>CAZKJY010000227.1:0-4005 GCA_964553165.1 uncultured Enterobacteriaceae bacterium | reverse complement strand
GATCTGGTTGTAGAGATTGAGTGATGCCCCCTTCAGCAGGTAATGACCGCTGCCTTCTATTTTCTGGACATTGCGGATAGGGATGCGGGTCGTCAGATCTGGGGTCACTTTTTCCCCGAAGAAACCATAGCGGTTGGCATCGGCAAAAAAGATTTCTTCCAGAAAATCCAGTTCGGCTTTTTCAAAGGGGCCAATGGCTTCATAGTTACGGGCGAAGAACAGCATCTCGTCAAAGCCCAGTAAATTGAAGTTGCCATGACCGACATAGCTTTGCACACGTTCCAGCCGGGCCACCGTAGAGGCAAGCAGCGTGCGTTTGGATTCCGGCAGGTAAATATCGGTGAGGAAGTCAGCGTCAAAATTGCGGATTTTGGTCAGGTAATCATCCACTTCCTCATCGGCCAGATCATTCAGGTCCAGGTCCCGCTCGGTATGTTTAAAGCCATCCTCCATGACAGTATCTTCCAGTACCAGCAGTTGAGGTTCCGGTTCTGCCTGATCAATGATCAGGCCGGATGGACTTTCCATGGGGGGATCAACGACAGGGACGACACTTGATTCCGGGTTCTGCAGGGCAGTGATGCGATTGCTGTCAAGGCGTGGTTGCAGGGTGCGATTCGAGACCAGTGTGACAGCACCACCGGCAACGAGAGCTTGTAGGAAACGCCTTTTCTTCATAAGCCGGAAAATATAGCAAAGTTCATAGAGCAAAAAAATCCCTGGCGTTAGCACTGGTCTGTTCTGCCAGAGTTTGCGGGTCGGTTTGCAGACAGTCGGCCACCATGGCCAGCACATAGACAAGATTGGCTGGTTCATTGCGCCGGCCTGGGGGCTTTGGCTGGATGTTACGGGGCAGCAGATAGGGGGCATCGGTTTCCAGCAGCAGCCGGTTTTCAGGGATGTTTTCCAGCAAGGGATGCAGGCTGTACCCCCGGCGTTCATCACAGACCCAGCCCGTGATGCCGATGTATAGGTCAAGGTCCAGATAGTCAAACAGTTCTTCCCGGGTGCCGGTGAAGCAGTGCACGACAATGCGCGACAGCTGATCGCGGTATTCCTTCAGGATGGGCAGAAAACGCGCATGGGCATCACGCTGATGCAGGAACAGCGGCAAACCAAGTTCAACAGCCAGTGCCAGCTGGGCTTCAAAGGCTTTTTCCTGCTCAGGGTGAGGCGAATAGTTGCGGTTGAAATCCAGACCGGTTTCGCCCAGCGATCTGACGCAGTCATGCTGTGCCAGTGCCCTGAACTCACTGGCCATGTCCTCACTGAACAGGCTGGCTTCATGCGGGTGCAGGCCAACGGTTGAAACCAGCAGATCCGGGTAGCGTTCACAGATTTCGATGGCCCGCTTGCTGGTATCAGGATCCGTGCCGGTGACCACCAGTTTTTCGATGCCTCTGTCCCGGGCCCGCTGCAGAACCTCATCCAGATCATCCCGGAAACTTTCATGGCTAAGGTTGGCGCCGATATCAATCAGGGGGGAAAAGGCGGTGAGGCGCTGGGACATCTATTGAAAACTCTGTCAATCAGACTGCTGGTTTAAAGGCAGGATTCTAGCAGTTTGCCTTCAACATGTAAGACTCCGGCAAGCACTTTCAGTAAAAATACTGGGTGAAAATGTCTCAGCCCGCTATAATGCCGCCTTTTTAAGAATGATTGAAAGGGGTTGTGTTTTGCTAGCGTCCGCCAAAAAAGAACTCGACTGGAAAAATCTCAGTTTTGAATATACCAAAACGGATTATCGTTTCTCGGCGATCTATGAAAATGGAAACTGGTCCGATGGGGAACTGGTGACCTCTGAAATTATTCAGATCCATGAAGGGGCACCGGCACTGCACTACGCCCAGCAATGTTTTGAAGGGCTGAAAGCGCAGACCGCCAAAGACGGCCGTGTGCTGCTGTTCAGACCGGACCTGAATGCCCAGCGCATGCAGGATACTGCCGAGCGCCTGTCCATGCCGAAGGTCCCGGAAGCTCTGTTTCTGCGCGGTGTTATGGAAGCCGTCAGAGCCAATCAGGCCTGGATTCCGCCCTACGGCAGTGGTGCCTCACTCTACATTCGGCCACTGCTGATCGGGGTTGGGGAAAACATGGGCCTGAAACCGGCCAAGCGATATGAGTTCCGGGTCATGGTGTCACCGGTAGGTCCCTACTATAAAAGTGGCGGTCTCTCGCTCATCAGTCTGGCAGTCTCTGACTTTGACCGCGCAGCCCCGCATGGAACCGGTGACGTCAAGGCTGGCGCCAATTATCCCGGCGGCCTGGTTGCCACCCGCAAAGCCAAGGAGCTGGGGGCCAATGAAGCCCTGTACCTGGATGCTGCAGAGCACCGCTATCTGGAGGAGGCCGGTTCCGCCAATATCATTATTTCCCTGGCAGGCAACAAACTGATCACGCCCAAGTCGGCGGCGATTCTGCCCAGTGTGACGCGCCGTTCCATCATGACCATTGCTGCAGAAGAGCTGAACATGCAGACAGAGGAACGCCCGATTGATCTGCGTGCTGAAATCAACAGTTTTGAGGAAGTGGCTGCCTGCGGTACGGCAGCGGTCCTGTCACCTGTCGGAAAAATCTGGTTCGATGCGCACTGGCACAGTTTCTACAATCAGGGTGAAAGTGTTGGACCGGTGATGCAGAAACTGTATGACCTGCTGTGTCAGCTGCAAAGTGGCGAACGCGCGGACCCTTATCAGTGGACAGTCGAAGTCCCGCTTTAAATCTGTCGATTTCATCCAGTTTTAGAAAGGTCCGCGATACCGTAACGTTACAGCAGCTCGTAACTATTTCAAGCCAAAAGCTGTTACACCCCGGCAAGGACTTCGGAACACGCCAAAAAACACATGTCCATGTGTAGGCTCGGATGGCGACATCCTGTCGCCATACGGTTCCTCACTCATTGCCGGGGTGGCAGCAGACGAAAATTCAAATTGACGCAAAGCCAGCATTCCTGCTGACTTTTCTTTTTCAGGCGGCGATGTTTTAATGCCCGCCTTTTTGACTGAAGTAAAGATGTCAGAGTAAAGATAAAAGGTTCTATTTAAACGACTTATTACGCGTTTGTGAGCAGTGCAGCTGGCGATGTTTCTGTTTTACTTTGACACCAAGATTACATGGAATTGTTGTGATTCAGTCCGTGTTTGCTTAAAAGTTTTAGGGCCATCAAGAAATAAAAACTTGACAGGTCCGATGCTGAACCTTTATTTATGTCGCCCCTGTAACACGGCAGTTTTCAAATTTTTAGTTCATCAGTGAAGTTATAAAGCGAACTACATGGAAAAATCCTTAGTCATCGTCGAGTCTCCAGCGAAAGCCAAAACGATTAACAAGTATTTGGGGAAAGACTTTATTGTGAAGTCGAGTGTCGGTCATATCCGGGACTTGCCGACCAGTGGTTCAGCCAAACCTGTTGATGCCAAAGCCCGTGCCAAGGCGGCTGCAGAAACCCGCAAACTCAGTCCTGAACAGAAAGCCGTGCATAAAGCCCGTAAGGCCCGCGAGCAACTGATCGCACGCATGGGCGTGAATCCCGACAAGCACTGGGAAGCCAATTACCAGATTCTCCCAGGCAAGGAGTCGGTGGTAAAGGAGCTGAAAAAAATGGCCAAGGATGTCGACAAAATCTATCTGGCGACTGACCTTGACAGGGAAGGTGAGGCCATAGCCTGGCATCTCAAGGAAGCAATTGGTGGTGACCCGGAACGGTATAAACGCGTAGTTTTTAACGAAATTACCAAGCGAGCCATTACTGAGGCATTCGACGAACCGGGCGAGCTTTACATGCGCTACGTAGAGGCGCAGCAAGCCAGGCGATTCCTCGACAGGGTGGTTGGCTTTATGGTGTCGCCCTTGCTGTGGGCGAAGGTTGCTCGGGGTCTCTCTGCGGGGCGGGTCCAGTCTGTTGCTGTTCGTCTGGTAGTTGAAAGAGAACAGGAAATCCGAGCGTTTATCCCTGAAGAGTACTGGGAGATCTTTTCGGAATTAAGCACCAGCGCGCTTGATACG
>CAZKJY010000226.1:0-4011 GCA_964553165.1 uncultured Enterobacteriaceae bacterium | reverse complement strand
TACGGTAGGGGATCTGATGATTCCGAAGGAGAAGCTGCAGGTCTTCGATTACGATGACCTGAAAACAGCTTCTGTACAGGATGTGCTTGATACCCTTCAGCATGAGGGCTTGCAGCATAGTCTCGTCATTGACAATGACCATGTCACAATCCGCGGACTGATTTCTGCCAGTGATATTGCCCGTAAACTGCAGATTCCACTATCACTGCACAGGCCCTTGAGCTTTGCTGAAATCTTTTCGGTGGTATCAACAGCGCATGCCAGTAAATAAGCGCTGAAGTCAGTCAAGATTTGCACTGCCTTTCGCAGGAATCCGTGCTAGGATTCCTGCGATAATTTTATGGGGGATGGGTCATGAGTCGGCTAAATACTGTTAAAAATGCGTTCTGTGTATGCCTGTTGTGTTTACTCGGGGCAGCTGTTGCCCAGGCTCAGAGTGCTGCGCCTCCTGCAATGGGGGTCACTGGAGCAGGCAATTACATCCGGGTGGTCGAAGATCTGGACCGGACGGTTGCCTTTTATTATGCCTTGGTTGGGGTCGAGCCCAGAGGGGGACTGGCACAACGTGAATTCGGCGTTCTGGAACCGGTAGCCTCAATGTATAACGCTGTGGGCGGTGAGTTCAGAGGCGCCTCTTTCACGGTCCCCAACACAAGCTTTGTACTGGAACATCTTGAATGGCGAGGCGTGGACCGGAGCAAACAGCATACTGAAATTGATGACGTTGGCACGGCAGTTCTTTTGCTTTTTGTCCGTGATATGGATGCCGCGATCCAGGCTGTTTTGAATCACGGCGGGTCAATCGTGACGCCTGACGCAGCCCCGGTCAGTATTGAAAATGGCAAATTTATCCTGGCGCAGGATCCGGATGGCTATTTCGTTGAGCTACTACAGTTCAGTCCTATGACGATGAATCTACAAAGTGAAGGCAATGTCCTCACCGCGCGATTCAGGCTTACCGTTGCAGATGCGGAAAAATCCGCCCGTTTCTATCATTATGCACTGGGTTTTGCATTTCCTGACGCCGGCAGCTTTTCCAGCGATGCCATCCTTTCTGCAATGAATGGCACCTCGCAGCCCACCAGACTGATTACGGCACAGGTCCCCGGCAGCACGCTGATGACCGAACTGCTTGATTATCAGGGTACAGCCGATACCAGACTGCAACAGCAACTTCCCAGGATTGGTTCGTCCATGCTGCGGATTTTTGTCAATGATCTGGATAGTGTCGTCAGTAATGCATTAGCGGCAGGTGCCGTACTGGCAGCAAACAATGAAGCGCAGGTGGAGCTGAACGGCAACCGTTTTCAGATCATTGAAGATCCGGATGGTCTGCTGATCCAGTTTGTACAAAGGCCTGAATAGAATCCCGATTCTGCCTGCGCCACTGGCGCTCAGTCCTTGAGTAGACTCTTGACCCGGGCAATCAGATGGACCGGAGAAAAAGGCTTGAGGATGTAGTCAGTGGCGCCGAGGTCGTAGCCCTGAATGATGTCTTCCTCGCTGCCCATACCAGACACAATGATCACGGGCAGCGTCTTCAGTTTTGGATCCTTGCGGATAACCTTGAGAACGGTAAATCCATCCAGCACCGGCATCATGATATCCAGAATCACCAGGGAGAAACGCTCCTGTTGCAGGAACTGTAGTGCCTCTTTGCCGTCTTTGGCGTGAACCACCGTCAGACCCTGTTTGTTCAGACGCATCTTGGTCAGATTGGCCTGGGTAGGCTCGTCCTCTACCAGGAGTATTTTCTGACCACGGATACTGACCTGCTGTTCATTCTTGTCGATCGGCGCGAACTCGGCGTCCTCTGAATGTATGACTTCGCTGCCGATTGGAACCAGTGATAGTTCTTTTTGCGCAAAATTTTGCAGCAGCTTTTTGATCAGGCTGGCCAGACTCTTGATATCGAAAGGTTTGACCAGAAACTTCTCTGCGCCCAGACGCATGCATTCAACCCGGATTTTATCGTTGTCCACGGGGGACAGGACAAGCACCGACGCAGGCAGGGCATACTCGTATTTGATGTCATGCAGGAGTTCGCGGCCATCGCCGTCAGGCATGATCAGGTTTAGCAGTATGATGGAGAAAGGTTGTTTGAGAAGCAGTTCCCCTGCCTGCTTTGTGGTCTCCGCAATACTGATGGGGACTTCAATCTGCTCGGACCTGATGGTATTGCTGTACAGTTTTGCCAGCGAGGCATCTTCTTCGATAATCAGAATGCCTGGTTGTTGCGAAGCTGCCGCGCGTTTGTCATCAGTCTGCATGAGCTTGGTCATGGCTGCCAGCCTGGTGATAAGCTCGTTTTCATCTGCGGCTTCAACGGCTCTTGCTGCCGAGGCCAGCTCAGTCATGGATCGTGACTCAGCTTCTCTGGCGACTGCATCAGCCTGAAGGCGGATCTCCAGTTCTGCTGCAGCGTTGCCCAGGCGAAAATCCCGCGCGAGGGATTTGCAGCGCGTGATTTTTTCGTCCAGTAATTCCCTGAAAGCCTTTTCGTCAGATTCCGTCATGGATTGCCCCGCGCTTGTTCGATAGCATGAATACACCCAGTCGGTCAGCCTGCCACCGGGATGGGTGTTTGGTGAAAAACGGATTGTATCTTAAAACGAACGTCGGGTTATCTTCCAGTTCGCTGGAGTAATCAGGCTGCTAAAGGGAATTGCAGGGTTAATCTGATCGTCAGTATGATATCTTTTACAGCATTCAAAAGAGGATGGGAGCGTTATGATGGGCAAACTAAAAACAACAATAGTCCTGAGCATGATTTCCGGCGTCATTGCCTGTGGTTCAGAATCAGAAAATATGCCTGACAGTGTGACAACTGTTGACAATACCATGCCGCCTGATTGTGCTGGCATCGCTGCGCTGGCTCCGGACGGGATGAGCATCACCCTGGCACAGTCTGTAGTGGCGACTGAGGAGATACCGGTAGCCCATTGTCAGGTACAGGGTCAGATTGAACAGCGTACCGGGACAGATGGCAAACCCTATGCAATTTCCTTTGAACTTCGACTGCCGGATGAATGGACTGGGCGTTTTGTCCACCAGTTCAATGGTGGCAATGATGGCGCAGTGGTCCCGGCAACGGGGCGGATGAGTGTTATGGTTCCCAATGACAGTGCGCTTGCCCGTGGCTTTGCTGTGGTGTCCAGTGACGCCGGTCATGACGGCAGAGCCAATCCGGAAGCTGGACTGGCGGGGTCCAACCGCTTTGGTATGGATTTCGAGGCGCGGCGTGACTATGGCTATGGTGCAGTAGAAAGCCTGCATCCGGTCGCAAGAGCACTGACAGAAGCCTATTACCAGGCTCCTATCCAGTACACATATGGCCTGGGTGCATCCAATGGTGGTCGTCATGCCATGGTGGCTGCCAGCCGAATTCCCGAGCAGTTTGACGGTTTTATTGCCGGTTATCCGGGTTTTAATCTGCCCAAAGCTGCTGTCCAGCACGCCTGGGATGTGCAGAATTTCCGCAGTGTGGGCGATGTACTGCAGGAATCCTTTTCACGTGAAGAACTGAATCTGGTTGCTGAATACGTAGCCAGTGCCTGTGATACGTACGACAGTCTGCAGGACGGTATTATTTTTGATGTCAGAGCCTGTCAGGCCGCTTTTGACCCTGCCGTGATGTCCTGCGCTTCAAATGTCAGTGATGACTGCCTGCCACAGGAAAAGGTGACTGCCCTGGCCAATATTCTGCAGGGACCAAGAAACAGTAATGGCGATGAACTCTACAGTGAATGGGCCTGGGATACAGGGCTTTCCTCTGGTGGCTGGCGTTCCTGGAAACTGCAAAGTGGCATTCCACCCTGGGATGGACAGCCAATTATTGCCATCATGGGCGCTGGATCACTGGCTCAGGTTTTCACCACGCCGCCAACCCCCCTGGAAGGCAATACCGAAAGTCTTGAGCAGTATCTGCTGGATTTCGACTTTGATGAAGATGCGCCAAAGATTTTTGCAAGCTCTCTGGAATATCCTGAATCAGCCATGCAGGTCATGACA
>CAZKJY010000225.1:0-4028 GCA_964553165.1 uncultured Enterobacteriaceae bacterium | reverse complement strand
TTTTTGATGTCCTCGATTAGAATTGTTGTAATCAAGTAGCCACTGATTACAAAAATTCTCATAGAAATTGACGATACTAAAACGATTGTTTTTGATGTCCTCGATTAGAATTGTTGTAATCAAGTAGCCACTGATTACAAAAAACACATCAACGCCAACAAACCCCCCACTAAATAATTCAAATCCAGCGTGGAATAAAATCACGGAAATAACAGCAAGAGCTCGTAAGCCGTCAATTTCAGCGCGATATTTCACTCAAATTCCTTACAAAACATAATTATTTTCATTTTTCATATTTCCCTAACAAAAAAAAACACTAATGTTGTCAAACATAAGTGTTTCTCTAATTCAACTACAAACTAATGTTGTTTTTTATGATTTTCAGTAAACACTCGTTTTTTGTAACGAGTTTGTAGTTAGAAACTCTAACTTACTGAAAAATAACACTCAAAAAGTATAGTTTGTAGTGACTTTGTAGTAAATATTTAAGAAAAAAGCCTAATAAATCAATGACTTACAAACGTGTTTTCACTCCCACTCAATAGTGGCAGGCGGTTTACTGGAGATATCGTAGGACACTCGCGAGACTTCGCGGATTTCATTGATGATGCGGCTGGAGACGGTTTCCAACAGCTCATACGGCAAATGTGCCCAGCGTGCGGTCATGAAGTCGATGGTTTCCACGGCGCGAATGGCCAGCACATAGGAATAACGACGACCATCACCAACCACCCCGACAGATTTTACCGGCAGGAAAACAACGAAAGCCTGGGAGACTTTGTGATACCAGTTGGCCTTGTGCAGCTCTTCAATGAAGATGGCATCTGCCTGACGCAGAATGTCGCAATAATCCTTTTTGACTTCGCCCAGTATGCGTACGCCTAGTCCCGGTCCAGGGAATGGATGACGATAAACCATGTCATAGGGCAGCCCCAGGGCCAGACCAATCTTGCGGACTTCATCCTTGAACAGCTCCCGCAGAGGTTCCAGTAGTTCCAGCGCCATGTCTTCCGGCAGACCGCCCACATTGTGATGGGATTTGATCACATGCGCTGTACCGTGTTTGGAACCGGCTGACTCAATCACATCCGGGTAAATCGTTCCCTGCGCCAGCCATTTCACCTCTGCGGCCAGTTTGCCTGCCTCGTCATCAAAAACCTCGATAAAGGTGTTCCCGATGATCTTGCGTTTCTGTTCCGGATCACTGACACCAGCCAGCCGGCCCAGAAACAGCTCTTCGGCATTGGCACGTATCACCTTGATGCCCATGTGATGCCCAAACATTTCCATCACCTGGTCCCCTTCTCGCAAGCGCAGGAGACCGTTATCCACAAAGACACAGGTCAGCTGATCACCAATGGCTTCATGCAGGAGAGCAGCCACCACGGAGGAATCAACACCTCCGGACAAACCCAACAGGACATGATCCTTGCCGACTTTTTCACGAATGGTCCTGATGGAATCCTCAATGATATTGGCGGGGGTCCACAGGGCTTCACAGTCACAGATATCGTGAACAAAGCGGTTAAGAATACTTTGACCGGCTGGCGTATGCGTGACTTCGGGGTGGAACTGAATGGCATAGAAACGGCGTTTTTCATCCGCCATTGCCGCGACCGGGGCGCTGTCTGTTGAGGCAATTACCTTGAAACCGTCGGGAATTCGGGTGACCTTGTCACCATGGCTCATCCACACATTGTGCATGATCCTGCCGCCCTTCTCGATGGGGCTTTCCAGATTGGCCAGCAGGACGCTGGCTTCCTCCAGCGCAATGGCGGCATGGCCAAATTCCGATTTATCAGAGGCCTGAACTGCTCCGCCAAGCTGTTGCGCCATCGTATGCATGCCGTAGCAGATGCCAAGCACGGGAACATTGGCATCAAACAGATAATCCGGGG
The DNA here is from genome assembly GCA_964553165.1 of uncultured Enterobacteriaceae bacterium. Taxonomy (GTDB): domain Bacteria; phylum Pseudomonadota; class Gammaproteobacteria; order Pseudomonadales; family Pseudohongiellaceae; genus UBA5109. Next base: position 2,130 of record CAZKJY010000225.1, on the reverse strand, counting down.
CAGCTGGCGCATTGATAATATGCACGGATTCCGGTCCACCAGACAGAATCACGCCCTGCGGCGCAAACTCCTTGAAGGAGTCCTCATCAATATCGTAATGGTGAATTTCACAGTACACCCCCGCTTCACGCACCCGCCGCGCAATCAGCTGGGTGTACTGCGATCCAAAATCAAGTATGAGAATTTTCTGTGCGTGAATGTTGTGGGTCATTTAACCATCTATCCTAAGAGTACAACTTAACAGGATGCACATCGAAGTGAACAATCCCAGGGAGCGTTATGAGCGCTGCCAAGACGCGGCGAAAGTGGAATTTGGTGAAGGAACTTACAAAGCAGTAAGTGACTGAGTCAAATTCCGCTTTCAACAAAGTATTGGCAAGCGCAATAGCTCCCTCCACTAACTAACTCTATAATTAGGTGCCTCTTTCGTAATACTTACGTCATGGACGTGGGATTCTGAGACACCTGCTGAGGTTATCTTCACAAACTTCGGCTTCACCCGCATCTCTTCAATATCCTTGCAGCCTGTCAGGCCCATACTGGAGCGGATGCCGCCGATCAGCTGAAAGACGATGGCAGACATCGGCCCTTTATAGGGAACCCGGCCTTCAATGCCTTCCGGCACCAGCTTCTGTGCACCAGCCTGGATATCCTGGAAATAGCGATCGCTGGAGCCGTGTGTTTTGGCCATGGCACCGAGTGAACCCATGCCTCGATAGGCTTTGTAAGAGCGTCCCTGATAGAGCTCTACATCACCGGGCGATTCTTCCGTACCCGCCAGCAGGGAGCCGATCATGACCACGTTGGCCCCGGCAGCAATCGCCTTGGCAATATCGCCTGAGAAACGAATGCCACCATCGGAAATGATGGTGATGTCAGTATCCTTGAGTTCTTCCGCGACATTGGCAACGGCAGTAATCTGGGGGACGCCAACACCCGTCACAATGCGGGTCGTACAGATGGAACCCGGGCCAATCCCGACTTTAACGGCATCGACGCCTGCATCCGCCAGGGCTCTGGCGCCGGCTGCAGTGGCCACATTCCCCCCAATCAGGGAGGTCGTCGGAAAGGCCTCTTTAATTTCCTTGATGCGATTAATCACTTCCTGCGAATGACCATGAGAGGTATCAACCACGATAATATCGACACCGGCAGCCACCAGGGCAGCTACACGGTCCTTGGTATCCGGACCAGTACCGACAGCAGCCCCTACCCGTAACTGCCCCATGGCATCCTTGCAGGCATTCGGGAAATCTTCCGCCTTGCGAATATCTTTCAGGGTAACCAGCCCTTTCAGCTGATACTTGTCATTGACTACCAGCACTTTTTCAATACGGTGTTTATGCAGTAACTTTTTGATCTCATCCAGGCCGGTTTCCTCTGGCGCGGTTACCAAACGGTCTTTCGGCGTCATGATCTTGCTGACACAGGCATTAAGGTCATTTTCAAAGCGCACATCGCGACTGGTGACAATCCCCACCAGCTGTTTACTCTCCAGATCCTCCACCACGGGCATGCCGGAAATCCGGTGTTCCTGGATCAGGTCCAGCAATTTGCGGACGGTGGTATCGGGGGTGATACAGATCGGGTCCGTGACTACCCCGCTTTCGTATTTTTTGACGGTGCGCACTTCCCGGGCCTGATCTTCGATACTCATGCTTTTATGGATGATGCCAATCCCCCCTTCCTGCGCCATGGCAATGGCCAGACGGGACTCAGTGACGGTATCCATCGCTGAGGACACCAGCGGAATATTGAGTTTTATGTCGCGAGTGAGGCGGGTCTGAAGACTGACCGAGTTGGGGAGCACAAGCGAATGTGCGGGAACTAAAAGAACATCATCAAAGGTTAAAGCATCTTCTACTATTCGTAGCATATCACCACTTTCCACCTGCAGGCCCGGAATCCGGGAAAGCACGTTATTATAAACTTGTGCCGGAAGGCAGTAAATAGGAAGGGAATACAGTCCAGGCCTCAGCGCGAAATTTCCTTTTGACCCACTCAGCTGGCAAGCAGACATCGCTTTCGAGACACGCCAAAATGCGTACATCCCTGTACAGGCTCGGCTGGCGACATCCTGTCGCCAGACGGTCTCGAAAGCCTTGTCTACTCACCATCTGTACTTTCAGC
>CAZKJY010000224.1:0-4048 GCA_964553165.1 uncultured Enterobacteriaceae bacterium | reverse complement strand
TCCTCGCTCTTTCCCGGGATGGAAGCAGATCAAATTTCAAACTGATGCACTACCCAGCGCCTTGTCATATTTACGCAGATAACCCCGCAACTGGTCATAGCTCAGGCCCAGTAATTTTGCTGTCTTGCGCTGATTGAACTGGCACTGTTCGAGGGCATCGCGGATCAGGGCTATTTCAATGTCCTGAATCTGGTCTTTGAAATTTTTGCTGCCGGCTTTGGGCAGTGCCCGGCTGGCATCCTTTTTCCTGGCAGGCCGGTAAGGGGACTCAAATGGATCAAACACAATTTCCCTGATCGGCTGGTCAGGTTCCTCACTCTGGTAAATCGCCCGTTCCACCACATTTTTCAGTTCCCGGATGTTGCCTGGCCAGGCATAGTCCAGCAACTGACGTGCGGCAGTCTTGCTGAAACCCGGAAAGAATTCACGGTTCAGTTCCTTGATCATCTGGATCGCAAAGTGCTGGGCCAGCACCGGGATATCCTCTATCCGCTCACGTAAGGGCGGCAGAGTGATGACATCAAAGGCCAGTCGATCCAGCAGGTCCTCACGGAACTTGCCCTGCTCGGCCAGCTCGGGCAGATCAACATTGGTGGCGGCAATCAGTCTGACATCCACCTGAATCGGCTGATTGCCGCCCAGTCTTTCGAGTTCGCCATATTCAGTAATGCGCAGGATCCTTTCCTGCACCGCCATGGATGTGGTTGCCAGTTCATCCAGAAACAGGGTGCCCTGATCAGCCCGCTCAAAGTATCCCTTCTGCTGTTTGGTGGCACCGGTAAATGCTCCCGCCTCATGGCCGAAAAGCTGGGATTCCAGCAGGGCTTCATTGAAGGATGCGCAGTTTATTTTCAGAAAAGGATTTTCCCAGCGCTGGGACAGATAGTGCAGACGCGATGCCACCAGTTCCTTGCCGGTGCCCCGCTCGCCAATAATCAGAACTGGCTTGTTCAGCGGAGCCAGGCGGGAAACATGTTCCTGCATCTGCAGGAAACTGCCTGATTCTCCAATCATCCGCTCGGCAAGGGTTTCGCTGTCCATTTGGCTCTCCAGGTTTTTGGCGAAAATTACCACATATTGGTTATTTACCCAATCAATCATCTTCTGCGTCCGCGCATGTATACTTTTTATTATTTATTTTCAATGAGTTATGTACCTACTAAAAGTTGGCACGGCACCTGCAATAGTGAATGGCATGTGCCGGATAAACGACACAACCCTGAACTAACAACGGAGACAACAAGGATGAAAGCAATCATTTTAAAAACCGGCGCACTGCTGATTCTGGTACTTGGTCTGCAAGGCTGCATCCTGGTTCATGAAGACGATAACAATCGTCGTGATGATGGTTTCACCCAGCGTGGAACCACCATCGGTGAGGAGCTGGCAGACCTGGCACAGGCCCATGAGAATGGGCTACTGAGTGACCGGGAGTACGAGCGTCTGCGTCAACGAATTCTGGATCTGTAAGAGGAGGTAAAAAGTATGGGAATTTTCTCAAGACTTTCTGATATCGTGAACTCAAATATCAACGCCATGCTGGACAAGGCCGAAGATCCGGAAAAAATGATCCGGATGGTGATCCAGGAAATGGAGGAAACCCTGGTCGAGGTGCGCAGCACTACAGCGCGCATTATTGCCGACAAGAAAGAACTCATCCGCCGCAACAAGCGGCTGGAAAAACAGGCCGAAGACTGGGAAGCCAAAGCCGAACTGGCCATCAGTAAGGGCCGTGAGGATCTGGCCAAAGCGGCATTACTGGAAAAGAATGCCGTCAATGAAATGATAGCCCTGGTGCATGAGGACATGGCCAAGCTTGATGATGCCCTCGATAAACTGGGTCATGAAATCGAGCAGTTGCAGGCGAAACTCAATGAGGCTCGCGCCCGGCAGAAAGCCATTATCATGCGCCACGATACAACCGCTTCACGCCGGACCGTTAATCAGAAGCTGTATGATGGCTCTGTAGAAAGAGCGATCGGCAAGTTTGAACATTACGAACGCAAGATTGAACGCATGGAAAGCGAAATTGAAGCCTACGAACTGAGCGGAAAAAATATCGAAGCTGAATTTGCCGCGCTGGAAAAGGAAGGCAAGATTGACGAAGAACTTGCTTCCCTGAAAGCCAGGCTTCAAAGTAAGCAAAGCAAAGACAGCAATGAAAAATAAGGGAACAATGTCATGGGAGAAATTATCGGACCGTTCATCGGCCTTGTCGCTGTCAGCATGCCCATCTGGATTGTCTGGATTGTCCATCACTACAAATCCAAAGAAAGGGAGGTCTCGGGGCTCAATGCAGACGAAAGCCGTCAGCTCGATGAACTCAACACACTGGCTGAGCAGATGGCCGAACGTATAAAAACTCTGGAATCCATCCTGGATGCAGAGAGCCCGGAGTGGAGAGATCAGCATGAAAAATAATGCCCGGCTTTGTATTGACGATGCCAACGGAAAATTTCTGGGTGTCTGCGCCGGTATTGCCAATTTTGTCGGCATTGAAATCTGGATGATCCGGGCTGCCTTTATCGCCAGCCTGTTTTTTGCCGGCTGGTTTATGGTGCCTGCCTATTTTATTGCCTGGTTTTTTATGGACGAAGAGAAAGGGTCATCGCCCAGGCAGCATGTTGAAGCACTCAAGACCAAAAGCAAAGGCAGAATCGCCAGACAGATTGAGCATTTCCGTCATGTCGATTACAAAAAGAAACTGTACCGTAACAAAAAGGACGGGAAGTTTCTGGGCGTCTGTGCGGGACTGGCGGACTACCTGGAAGTCGATGTCTCACTTGTCAGAATCGTTGTCGTACTGACCTCACTGATCCCGGGTTCCTTTGTTCCGCTGGCTTACTTTATTGCCTTTTTCATTCTGGACAAAAAGCCCAAAAACCGGTTTCAGGAAAAAAACCCTGCTTATGAAAAAATCCAGGAAACCCTGGATGAATCGAAGGTTTTTTCACGATCCAGCTTCAAAAGCTGCTCGCGCAAATTTTCCGGACTGCATGAAAGGCTGTCACGTATTGAGGCCTATGTGACCTCAAACCGTTTCAAACTGGACAGGGAGTTCAGGAATATCTGATCAGCTGGCGGGGTCGACCCGCAGTTCAGTGCTGGAGTTGATTCTGAACCAGCCAGCAATAGAATAGCGGTCCCGCCTGGCAGGCAACACTTCATGCGGGAAATCCTCACTGAGAAAAGTCACCAGGGTGCCAAAGGCAGGCGTTACCCGAATCACATCCCGCTCTTCATTGGTATACAGCAGCAGTTCGCCGCCATCATCAGGCAACCAGCCCGGATTCAGATAAAGCACCAAAGAGAGTTTCCGGTTTGATTGGCCCCGGAATGCATCAAGATGCTTTTTGTAGAATGCCCCCGGTGCATAGTGCGCAAAATGACTTTCAAAAGAGAACAATCCAAGCAACAGGTTTCGATTCAGATACTGCAGCAATTCCTGACACCAGTTCAACCAGGCTGCCCCTGGCACTGAATTGCCGGTAATCCAGCAGATCTGGTCACGGCGAACGAACTCATTGACATTGTAATCCTGGGAACGGCCCACACCGGCGCTGACAAACTGGTTGTCGGACATCTGTTGCAGATGCATGAACAGGGCATTGCAAAGCTCGCCAGAGACCGCATTGTGCTGAATGCTGTAACCTTTCGCGTAGAGTTCCTCACTGATCGCTGAAAAGAGCCAGTCATTGACGCCGCTTTCTTCAAGCGGATTTATTGTCGATATCACCCTCTCCCTCCCTGTCCCTGTCCCTGTCCCTGTCCCCTGGGGCTTCCCTGCGGTGAAAATTCTTGATGCTGGCATGCACACCCCGGGAGAGCATCTTGATATGGTTCTCAAGGATGTCCACCCCGTAGAGAATCCCTACCACCAGCAGGGAAACCTTCACGCCTGCAATCAGGTTGTTGGTACCTATCATCACACCGATGGCGGCGAGTACCCAGATGGTGGCTGCTGAGGTGACCCCCAGCACGGCACCAGCACGGGCCAGCTTGACGCCGGCACCGAGGAAACCGATTCCTGTGTTTATCTGACCCAGTA
>CAZKJY010000223.1:0-4052 GCA_964553165.1 uncultured Enterobacteriaceae bacterium | reverse complement strand
TGAACTGTCTGCAACTGCCCTGGCAACGGTCTGGGCATCCAGTTCCTGGTTGTCACTCAGAATGCTTAATTTGTCGATTTCCTGAGCGGTGGCAAGCAGGTTGCCTTCAGTGCGCTGGCACAGTATGCGCAGTGCCTGATCATCAGCATTAAGTCCATGCCGGCGTAATCGCTGCCTGATCCAGCCGGGCAGTTCCTGATTACTGATGGGCCAGATGGGCACAAAGTAACCGGCTGATTCGATGGCACTGAACCATTTGGTCTGCGTACTGGCTTTCTCCACCCGTGGACTGGATATCAACAGCAGATTATCTTCGGAAGGATTCTGCAGGAAACTTTGCAGGGCAGTTTTTGCCTCATTGTCGAGTCTGGCTGAATGCAGTCTCAGGTCAATCAGCTTCCTGTCGGCAAACAGGGACAGGCTGTTGCCGGATTGCAGCAGGGTATGCCAGTCAAAATTGTTCTGGACCGTGTAAACTTCGCGGTCAGTAAAGCCCTGCTGTCTGGCAAAATGTCGCACGCTGTCACAGGCTTCCTGTACCAGCAGCGTTTCATCCCCTGCGATCCAGACCACTGGGACGAACTTCTTTTCCAGTTGGGAAGTCAGCTGTTCGGCTTTGATCTGCACGGGCTTTACATGGTTTCGTCGTAAACCAGCGAAAAGGTAACCACCACATTCGGGTTGATACTGGGCAGACCGGCAACTTCACGCAGGGCTTCAACACCCTGTGCCAGGCCAAACTGTCCCGCATTGATGATGATGGGCCGTACTGAACTGATGGCAATTTTCCCGTCTGCCAGTTTAACGATATTGACCGGCGTGCTCAGGTTATTACTCATGCCATGCAGGGAGAGTGTGTAATTCACATCCACCTGTGCGGACTCTCCGGTAGCCAGTGATGCAAAGTTCGTCATACTGGTATCATTACTGACAGTAGCACTGGGATATTGACCGGTTTGAAAGAGGATTTCCTGCATACGCTGGTCACGGATTTCAATCGCCGTGCTGACACTGCTGAGATCAATCACCAGTGTGGCATTACCAGCGCTATCGATTTCGCCGCTGAGGCGGGTGAAGGTATTCACTTCGGCGATAGCAGCTGCCTTGTTGGTAACATAGTACAGGGCAGATTCATCATTGTTCAGCTGCCACTGGGCCCAGGCAGGCAGGCTAAGGGCAGTCAACAACAGCATCGACATGAGTTTTCTAGCGGGTGATAAAATTATCGGCATTATTTTGCTCCAGTGATTGGCACATCATGGTCAATGATTATTGCAAGCTCATCCAGTCGGAGCAATAGGGCTAAAGCCCTATAAAATTTAAGGAAATGGTCTAAAGCGAAAGTCTTTGCAGGCTACGCAAGATCTGCGCAACCAGGATCTGTCGCAGTTCATCCTTGACCAGCTCGGTTTCGAGGGTCTTGGCCGCAGCATTCAGCGGGTCTGCTTCATAAATCTGAAAGGCAGTGATGGGACCGGAGTCCATGACAAGTTCGCCTGCTTCATAGAGCTGGAAAGCACTGGTCATGGTCAGTTCATATTCGCCGGCGCGGATATTCGGATTGACAGTGACAACCCGTTCCCGGCTCTGCTCGGCAGCGAGATCAAGCCGGAAAAGACTGCTTTCCCTGATCCCGATACCCCCGGCCTGTAACTGACGCTGCAGCAGCTGCCCAAGTTCATTGCTGCCCTCAAATTGCAGCTCGAGTTCCTGCAGCTGTGGTACGAGACTGGCAGCACCAGAACCCCGCAGCGTAAAGCCACAGGCGCTCAGCAGGCCTGCTATCAACAGGTAAGCGGCGATGCGTTGCAGGGCATTTCTCATTGAATTCACTGATCAGTTAGCCACGATGTTGACCAGTTTTCCTGGGACCACAATGATTTTACGAATGTTCAGGCCATGGAGGTGCTTTTTAATATTCTCGTCGTCCAGTGCTGCAGCTTCCATGGCTTCCTTACTGCAATCCGCAGCCAGCTCAAGTTTTGCCCGGAGTTTGCCATTGACCTGGGCAACGACAGTGATGCTGCTTTGTTCCAGGGCAGATTCATCATAATCCGGCCAGGCAGCATCGATAATCGCTCCCTTTTTGCCCAGATGCTGCCAGAGAACATGAGTTATGTGCGGCACGATCGGTGCCAGAAGCAACATGATGGTTTCCAGCGCCTCCTGAATGATGGCGACATCCTGCTCATCGGGGGCACTTTTGCTGTCTCTGTATTTGCTGACAGCGTTGAACAGTTCCATTACCGCAGCAATCGCCGTATTGAATATCTGACGACGATCAAAATCGTCAGTCACCTTCTTAATGGTACTGTGGGTTTTCAGACGCAGGGCCTTCTGCTCATCATTCAGTTTTGCCTGATCCGGTTTGCGGGAACCCGGCTGATGGCCGGCAGCAAGTTTCCACAAACGTTTGAGGAATCGGTGGGCGCCTTCCACACCGGAATCAGCCCATTCCAGGCTCTGGTCCGGAGGCGAGGCAAACATCATGAACAGACGGACGGTATCAGCACCATACTGTTCAATCATACCCTCCGGATCGACGGTATTGCCCTGTGACTTGGACATCTTGCTGCCGTCTTTCAGGACCATGCCCTGGGTGAGCAGACGCTTGAAGGGCTCATCACTGCTGACCAGACCTTCATCGCGCATCAGCTTGTGAAAGAAACGGGCATAGAGCAGATGCAGAATGGCATGTTCAATACCCCCGATATACTGGTCAACAGGCAACCAGTAATCAGCCTGCTGATTGAGCATGGCATTGTTTTCATCGCGGCAGGCAAAGCGCGCGTAATACCAGGAAGACTCCATGAAGGTATCAAACGTATCGGTTTCCCGTTCAGCCTTGCCCTGGCAGGAAGGACAGGTCGTTTCATAAAAGCTCTGCATTTTTTTTATGGGAGACCCGCTGCCATCAAAATCCACTTCAGTGGGGAGTACCACTGGCAGCTCAGCTTCGGGGACAGGTACGGCACCACAGGATGTACAGTTAATCATAGGGATCGGGGTTCCCCAGTAGCGCTGGCGGCTGACCCCCCAGTCACGCAGACGGAAGTTAATGGTTTTTCTTCCGGTCCCCCTGGCCTCAAAATATGTCACCAGCTTTGCGAAGACCCGTTCAAAATCCAGGCCATCAAAGTCACCGGAATTAATCAGGATTCCCTTGTCGGTAAAGGCCTGTCTGTTGATGTCACATTCAGTGTCGTCCACTGGCTGGATGACCTGTTTGATCGGCAACCCATAGCTCTGGGCAAATTCCCAGTCCCGCTGATCGTGAGCCGGGACCGACATGACGGCCCCGGAGCCGTAAGACATCAGTACAAAGTTGGCGACCCAGATCGGGACTTGCTCACCGCTGATTGGGTGAATGGCCCTGAAACCGGTATCAATGCCTTCCTTTTCGATTGTCGCCATGTCCGCTTCCGAAACGCCGCCGAGCTTCAGTTCTGCGAGGAACTGTTTGATTTCCTCATTCTGAGCGGCAGCCTTCTGGGCCAGCGGATGTTCCGGTGCAATCGCACAGTAGGTCACACCCATGATGGTATCGGGCCGTGTCGTGTAGACAGTCAGGGGATCATGTCCGGGCATTTCAAAGCTGAATTCCAGACCTTCGGAGCGACCTATCCAGTTATGCTGCATGACCCGGACTTTCTCGGGCCATTCATCAAGTTTGTCGAGATCGGCCAGCAGTTCTTCGGCATAGGCGGTAATTTTGATGAACCACTGGGGGATTTTACGCCGTTCCACCAGAGCGCCGGAGCGCCAGCCACGGCCATCAATGACCTGCTCATTGGCAAGCACTGTCTGATCGACAGGGTCCCAGTTCACTTCAGCTTCTTTCTTGTAAACCAGTCCCTTTTCATAGAGTCGGATAAAAAACCACTGTTCCCAGCGGTAGTAGTCAGGATGGCAGGTGGCAATTTCACGGTCCCAGTCATAGGCGTAGCCAAGCTGCTGCAGCTGCTGGCGCATGTAGGCAATATTTTCCAGCGTCCATTTCGCCGGTGGCACCTTGTGCTTCATGGCGGCATTTTCGGCCGGCAGGCCAAAGG